>CALWBJ010000196.1 GCA_944376035.1 uncultured Clostridia bacterium
CGAGACAACTGGTCAAAGACGGTCAGGAACAGGTCAAGCAGAAAATGGCGGAAATGAGCAAGCAGAACAACTCATCCAAGAGCAACTCTTAAAGAGATTACGCAAATAAGTTTTTAAAAACTCCGTAAGAGATTTTAAAAAGGATTTCAGTACGTGCGCCGCGAAAAATTTTCGCGGCGCACGTAATCTTTAACAAACCGTAAATTAAGATTTTTCCATTTTAGCATAAAATTAAAAGTGATTAAACTCAAAGAGTGCATATGCCGTTTATTTCCTTGCGGTTATCGGTTAAATATGATAGAATAATGACGTGGAAAGATTTTTATGTTTGGATATAGGCGACAAACGGATAGGCATTGCGGTTTCCGACCCTTTCAATACTTACGCTCTTCCGCTTGAAACCTATAACAGAAAAAATTTAAAAACAGACCTTAAAAAAATATGCGATACGGTCAAAGATAAATTAATTACGGCTATAGTATGCGGGCTTCCCGTAAATTTTGACGGTACCGAGTCTATTCAGACTGCAAAAGCGCGTTTTTTTATAGAGAAATTAAAAGAAGCCACCTGCTTGCCCGTTTTTGAGGAAGATGAACGCTGTACGTCGGTTGAGGCCGAGGAAACTCTGATAAGTCAGGGCAAGTCCAGACAAGAAAGAAAGTTATATGTCGACAGCCTTGCGGCATGCTCTATTTTAGAAGGGTTCTTAAATCAAAGAAATAAAAAGAAATAGTGTAAGTTAATAAGTAAATAAATTAAGCGCTTTGATGTGCGTTATTCAGGAGATTGAATATTTATAAGTAATAATCCTTAAAATAATCTTAGCGGCATGAATTTTGCCTGTAAGGTTATTAGGGATAAAAATACAGACGGAGGATTGCCGCCTTGCGTTTTTGATTTTATAATGGCAAAAAGGAGAATGAAAATGAAAAAGGACAAAAAAGAAACTTGCGGCTGCGGCTGTGAAAGTGAAAAAGAGTATAAAGATACCTGCTGCGACTGCGGTTGCGAGGACGATTGCTGCTGCGACGAAGAGGATTGCGATTGCGGCTGTGATGAAGATATAGTCGAACTTACCACCGACGACGGAAAAAAACTTAAATTTTACTTTGTCGGTACAATCGAATATAAGGGAAAGAATTATTCCGCGTTTGAACCTGCCGAACAGATAGAAGGAATTGAAGAAGACGATTTGGTAATTTTTGAACTTTCGGGAGACGACGAAGAGACGGCAGACCTTCTTCCCATTGAGGACGAAGCCCTGCTCGACGAGGTTTTCCAGGAATTCTGCCGCGTTCTCGAAGAAGACGAATATGCGGAAGAAGCCGAAAAACTTGAAAAATAATCAGGTATCGTCTTTAAATTAAAAATTGATACTTTTAAAAAGTCCGTCTAAATATTTAAAATGTATTCCGACGGGCTTTTTATTATAAAATATAAAACAGACCGCGTCGGATAATAGTCATAATTTAACTTTAAAAATATAATTTATTTTAAAGAAAATATAAAAGTCTGCAAATAAATACACGTTTACCGCAAAAATATCTATTTATTTATTTCACGGACTGTGATAAAATATAAAGGAAAAATCACCGGGAGGTTTTTTATGAATATGTATAAATGGCTTGAAGAAGCCTTATCCGCAAAGATTAAAAAGAGTATGCCCGTATTGTCTTATCCGGGAACTCAGTTGATAGGAGCAAGTGTTCAGGAAGTGGTTGAAAGCAGTGAGTTGCAAGCCAAGTTAATGAAGGCTGTTGCAGACAGGACTCCCATGCTTGCATCGGTAGGTATTATGGATCTCAGCGTTGAAGCAGAATGTTTCGGTTCAGAGGTAATAAAAAACCGTGATGAAGTACCTACTATACGCGAACCGCTTATAAAAGATATAGAACAGGTTAAAGACTTAAAAATTCCCGAAATAGGCGCAGGAAGAAGTCAAATCTTTCTGGACGGTATAAAGAAGGCAAAAGAGATTATAACAGACAGACCTGTTTTTGCGGGTTGTACCGGTCCGTTTTCTCTTGCAGGCAGGCTGACTGACGTGTCGGAGGCTATGATACTTTGTTATGAAGAGCCGGAGAATATGGAAATATTACTCGCAAAGTGCACCGAATTTTTAATAAAATATGCGAAAGAATATAAGAAAATCGGCGCGGACGGTATCGTTATGGCAGAGCCGCTTGCGGGAGTTTTGTCGCCAGACCTTGCGGAGAGATTTTCAGAGCCTTTTGTTAAAGCAGTTGCCGATGCCGTTCAGGACGAGAATTTTATAATCATTTATCATAATTGCGGCAATGCGGTAAACAGGATGATACCCTCCGTATTGAGAACGGGTTGCAAAGCCTACCATTTCGGTAATGCTATAAAGATGAAAGAAGTTTTGGACCTTATTCCGTCAGACATTGTAGTAATGGGCAATATTGACCCCGTAAGCGCATTTAAAGACGGTACGCCTGAAAGCATGAGGGAGGCAGTTCTTTCTCTTATGCAAGAAAACTGCGAAAAACACCCGAATTTTATTATTTCGAGCGGTTGCTATATTCCCGCTGTATCCGGTTGGGATAATATTGACGCATATTTCAATGCGATTCGTGAGTTTTACTCGGATAAATAAAGTTTTACTGTAATTTACTTTTTATTTATAAAACACCGTTAAAAAACACTCGGGAAAGCAGATAATGCCTTTTTCAAAATAAAAATGAGGATAAACTAAGTATCAGTTAAAAAAATCAGCCGAATAAATCGGCTGATTTTTTATATGTAACGGTGAATTATACTATTAAGTGCAACACTTAGAAAAAAAGAAGAGTTCATACAAATCTGTGGTAAAATAGAGTTGCAAAACCAAATTTACTACATTAGGAGATCTGTATGAACTACCACCATTTTACC
>CALWBJ010000197.1 GCA_944376035.1 uncultured Clostridia bacterium
GCTCCCGTGTTATCGGGTTCGATTTCAAGCCTGTATCGCTTAGCCATAAAATTTTTATTAAGATATGCAAAAAATTCCTTTCCGATTCCTCTGCCCCTGTATAAAGGTCTTACATATAATTCTTCAATCCACACCGTCAGTCCGCCCGCCTCATGCGAGTATGTTTTCGCAAGCAAGGCGTATCCGACTACTTCTCCTTCCGTCTCGAACACCAGTCCTTCCAGATAATCGTCTGAGCGCATAATTTCATCAAACGCTTTATCATGGTAATCTTCGGGTATATCGTGAATAACCGCCTCGGACGAATAAAATTCCTTAAACATATCAATAAAGTTTTTTCTGTCCCCCGCCTCTGCACGTCGTATCATTTTTATCCTCCCGAACTTTTTTAAAGTATATCAATGCTGACTTTTTTTGTCAAGCGGAACTGTATAAAAACACACCTTTTACCGATACTATCCGTATGAAACTGTCAACCGACCTAAAAAAGAATATCAAAGAAATCAAAAAACGGCTCACTTCCCAAGATATTGAATTTCTGGATATAAAAGCGGGAAACCTTGACGGAGTGCTTATTTTTGTCAAGGATATTACCGATAAGGAGTCGCTCGGAGAACTTGTGCTCCGACCTTTAAGTAAATTACAGGGTAATGTAGGAAAATCCGAACTTTCTGATGTTTTTTTAAGCCCGGAAAAAAAACTCGTCACCGATACGGACGATATTATCGATCAGGTGCTTTCCGGATTTGCCGCCGCCATTTTCGACAGCGTAAGCGAAGCGTTTACCTTCGGACTCATTAAATTCGAAAAAAGGGCTATAACCGAACCGCCCACCTCCGCCGTTATCAAAGGACCCCGCGAAGGATTCGTGGAAAGCCTGCCCGTCAATATAAGTCTCATGAGAAGAAGAATCAAATCGTCTAATCTTCAATTTGAAAACCTTACCATTGGCACTTATTCAAAAACAGCGGTCGCAATATGCTATATTGAAGGTATAGCCGATAAAAAACTCGTAAAACTCTTGAAAAAGAAAATTTCTGAAATCGATATTGACGCTGTGCTCGATTCGTCTTATGTGGCAAAATTTTTAGGAGAACACAAGACTTCTATTTTCAAGCAGGTGGGTAATACCGAAAAACCCGATATACTCACCGCTAAAATTCTCGAAGGCAGAGTCGCAGTGTTCGTAGACGGCTCGCCTATCGTAATTACCGTTCCTTATCTGCTTGTCGAGGACTTTCAGAGCCCGGGCGATTACTATAACTCTGCTTACAGCGCTACCGTGGCGAGAATTATAAGACTCTTTTCAGTCGTACTGTCCACACTCCTTCCGGCATTTTTCGTCGCGGCGGAACTGTTTCATCTGCAACTCATTCCGCTGTCTTTTCTGCTTACTATTGTCAGCAGTATAAAAGGTATCCCGCTTTCACCGAGTTTCGAAATGTTTTTTACACTTATGATTTTCGAAATTCTCAACGAAGCAAGCGTCAGAATGCCTAAATACGTAGGAATGGTTGTCTCTATCGTCGGCGGTCTTGTTCTCGGAGAAACTGCCGTCAGCGCAGGTATTATTTCCGCGCCTACTCTGATGATTGTTGCTCTCTCGGGAATATGTCTTTATACAGTACCCGAACTCGAACAGACTTTTTCGCTTATAAGGCTTCTATTCCTTTTAGTCGCAGGCTCTTTCGGTGGGTACGGGCTCATTCTCGCTATGGCGGGCACGCTTATTTATCTGGTCTCTTTCGAAAATTACTCCACGCCGCTTTTTGCACCCTTCTCGCCGCTCATCGTCTCCGACCTTAAAGACGGCATTTATAAAGGTTTTCTTATAGAACAGACTAACAGACCTGAATCCATAAAAACTCATAATAAAACAAGAATGAAAATCAAAGGAGAAAAATAAGTAAATGCAATATCAGTTAAAAACAAGACAGATTTGCTTGTTTTTCGTGGCTTTTCTGCCTGTTACGAAAATTTTTATGCTTCCGAGCGTCTTTGAAAAATTTGCGGAAAACGATATGTGGATTTCCTGTCTTTGCAATATTATATTGGATCTTGCCGCTGTCTTTGCCATGATTTTCGCCTGCCGGAAAGCCGATACCGACTTTTTCGGTCTGCTCAAAAATTCATTCGGTAACGTCGGCTCTAAAATCATTCTGTCTCTTTATGTCGTTTACTTCTTCATTAAAGCCATCATGCCTATTAACGAACAGAAAGATTACATTGAAATTACTTTTTACGCGACTCTTCCTAATATTTTTACGTTCGTTCCTTTCTTTTTAATATCTTTTTATATATCTGTAAAAAAGATTCGCGTAATAGGCAGATGTGCGGATGTATTATGGGCGATTACCTCGCTCGGCTTTTTACTTCTTGTAGGCCTTTCCGTTTCCAATGTGGATATTCAGGCTCTGCTTCCTTTTGGCGTACGCGGCGCGAAATCAATTCTATCCGGCTCTTACTCGGCTCTCTCATGGTACGGTGACAGCGCTTACCTGATGTTCCTCATAGGACAGTTCGCATACAAGAAAAAAGACGGTCTAAAAATTTTCTTCACTTACCTTCTTGCTTCGTTCGCCATACTCTTATTCATGATCCTTTTTTATTGCATATTCACTTCTACCGCGCACAGACAGATATTTTCTTTGACAGAAATATCCAAGTATTCCTCAGTAATTATCAATATAGGCAGATTCGACTATATAGGAATACTTCTCATTCTTTTTGCAAGCGTATTTTCCATGTCTATGCCGCTGTACTTTGCTTCTCTCATCCTTTCCGAAATAACAGGAATTAAAAAATCCTGGATTTCCGCACTTATCATAAACGGTGGAATGTTCGTTTTCCTTATGCTTTTCAGCGAATTTTTCTCAACCGTACAGTATTATATATTTAATTATGCCGGAATTTATTTTTTAATCCTCGGAAACCTCTTCCCGCTGTTCACACCACTATTAAAAACGGAGAAAAAGAAAAATGCGTTATATCAAAACTAAAATTTTCATGTTTGCGGTCGCTGCTATATTTATTATGTTTTTCTCAAACGATTTCGGACTTATAGATATTGAAAAAAACGCTATCATTACCGCTGTCGCTATTGATAAAAGTATAGATAACGAGTATGAAGTTTCCGCTCAGATCGCCGTCCCGGAGGCATCGAATAAAAACCCGGAGAACAAAAAAGCACTTATAACAGGCAAAGGCTCTACCGTCGGCGCCGCTATTAAAAACGTAGGCGGAATTTCCGGCTGGTTTCCCAAACTTACTTTCTGTAACCTTATTGTAATAGGTCAATCGCTGACAGAAGAGAATATTATTAACGTTCTCGACTATTTTTCAAAAACGCTCCGTATTCAGAACTCTGCTCTCGTTCTGCTCGCGGAAGACAGCGGCAAAGACCTTCTCGCCTGCACCTCCCCGCTTGATAACATTTCATCCTTTGCGCTGCAGAAAATACTTTTTAAAAACCCGGGATTTGATGTCGACATCGCTCCCACAGATATTAAAACTTTCTGTACCGACTACTATTCCAACGCACATTCCTCTTTTATGCCGCTTGTAAAAACAGTAGAGCAAAGCGATTCGGGACAGCAGAACAGCGGTTCTTCGAATACACCTTCGCCAAGTCAGACAGAACAGAATCCTTCATCTTCGTCCTCGTCTTCATCGTCGTCCTCGTCGTCATCGTCTTCATCTTCTCCGACTTCTTCGTCCTCTTCGTCATCAGGTCAAAGCAGTGCCAATACGCTTTTCGACGCAACCACTACCGCATTGTTTTTTAAAGGCATGAAAGTGGGCGAACTTGATACGGATTCCACCCTTATTTTAAATATTCTTACGAGAAACGCAAGTCTTACAACCTATCAGCTTAAAAACGTGAATGAAAATCAGTATGAAGAAAATTACCTTATAACTATTCTGAGAAATTACGCGCGAATGGATATGTCCGCAACAGACAGTGAATTAAAAGTTTCTTTTATTCTTGATATTTACTGTAAAATACGCGATCAGAATTTCCCGATTCCCGACCTCGATTATTCAGATAACTCTTCTTTGCCCTCTATGGTTAAAGAAAAAATGGAAGAGCAACTGACCGCAAGGATAAACGGGTTACTTGAAACAATAAGACAGACAAAATGCGATGTTCTGAAAATAAAACAAAATCTATTCAGGCATCATTACGGACAGTACGCGCGTTATAAAGACAATTATCTGGAAGTTATGAAAACCGAAGTACATGTAAACGTTACAGGTCAAAAATAATATGCACCTTATTGCATTAAAAGAGCCGTACGGTTTTCATTTAAACCGTACGGCTCTTTGTTTATCCGTTCTTTTATTAAAGAATTTTTATGTACCTGCGTTTATATTGCAAGTTAATTTATTTTAGTTATATCCGTTTATTGTATTGATATTCTTTAATATTTTTATAATTTATGATTTTCGGTTTTTCAGAAAATGCAACAAGTTACCTTATTTTGTAACCGATTTAATCGTACGTTATAATAAAATACCGCACGCTTAACCGAATACTTCTTTGGCAATTTCCGTGCCGTCAGCGCCGGGTATATAATCTCCTATATCGGAAAGAGCCTCTGCGACAGAAATTTTGTCTGCCCGTACATCTTCAAGTTTATCGGCAAGAATACGAATATCCTTCTTATTGAAAAAATCTCCGAATATTTCCGCATTTTTAATCAGTCCGTTTTCGGTATCGAACGTAATAGTGACAGTACCGAAAGGAAATCTGCCGTCATAGCGGTTCTTTCCCTTAGGAGAGCGACCTATGTTCCATTCATAGGTTGAATATTTTTCTTTTACCAGTCGGTTTATTGCCGCAATATCTTCACCGCTAAAATCATATCGCGTATAATTTTTGCCTATAAAATTGTTCAGCCCCGAATAAAAATCCGATATGCTTAACTTTCCTTTTATTATATCGGAAATATTTTTCACCCTTGCTCTGACCGATTTTATGCCCTTGCTCTCTGTTTTCAGTTTATTATGTCTGAGTGCGCCAGAAAGAGCGTCGATGTCAGTATCAAAAAGCAGAGTCCCGTGGTGCATTATTCTTCCGTCGTAGACAGTTTGAGCGTTACCTGAGATTTTTCCGCCTTCCGCCATTATATCGTTCCTGCCCGAAAGTTCTGCTTTTACACCGAGAGTACCGAGATATTCTATTACAGGCTCTGTAAATACGCGGTAATTGTCCTCTTCGTTGTCATAAGGCGCAATTACCGTATAACATATATTGTTGAGGTCATGGTATACCGCTCCTCCGCCCGTCAGCCTTCTTACCACTTTTATATTGTGTTCCGATGTGTATGATAAATTTACTTCCTGCAAAGTATTCTGATTTATACCGACTATCACAGCAGGCGAATTTATCCATGTGTATACATAATAACCGCCCTTTTGTTTAAGCAGATATTCCTCTGACGCCAGGTTAAAATAAGGGTCGTGATTATCGTGGGTTATAAATCTGAATTCCATATTTACCTCTTTTATTACATTACCTCATTTCTGATAAACGTTTTCTGCTATTGTCTGCTTTCGGATAAAGAAAAAGCCGCCCTGAATTTATTGCCTTATCTTTTTCTGATAATTATTATCGATTAACACTCTCAAATGCTCTTTATACCTTATATTTATAAAAATCGGGGGATTGAAAATCAATCCCCCGACAATTTTATTTTTACACGCCTTTCTTGGCTTTGCGGATTATTTCAGCATCGGAAGTATTTATCGAACTGACGTGGCCTTTTAGCGGCAGAATCTTATCATTGATATAATCAACAATCCAACTTGCCTGCGGGAAGAATTCCGCGTCAAATTCAAACGGAGGAGTAATCCAGTTCTGCGCGCCGCAAACAACCGCCGGAGCGTCCAGATAATCAAAGCAGAGTTCGGAAATATTTCTTGCAAAGTCGTTGAGAATCGAACCTCTCGCGCAAGCGTCGGATGCAAGAATTATTCTTCCGGTCTTCTTAACAGATTCAATTACTTTATCGTAATTGAACGGAACTATACTTCTCGCGTCGATGATTTCAGCCTCTACGCCGTATTTTTCCGAAAGAATCTTGGCCGCTTCAACTGCTTTATAAAGTGTTGCGCCTATCGTAAGTATTGTAACGTCGCTACCCACTCTCTTCACATCGGGTTCGCCGAGCGGTATTTCATAATAGCCTGTGGGCACGCCCTCTTTTCTGAATTCCTCACCCTTGTCGTAAATTCTCTGGCTTTCAAAGAATACTACCGGGTCAGTTCCGTTCAATGCCGCATTCATAAGACCTTTTGCGTCATAAGGAGTAGCCGGGAAGCAGACTTTGAGTCCCGGAACGTGTGCGGGAAGCGCAACCCAGTCCTGAGAGTGCTGTGCACCGTACTTGGAGCCTACCGAAACACGAAGAACTACCGGCATTTTAAGTATACCGCTGCTCATCGCCTGCCATTTAGCAAGTTGGTTGAATATTTCGTCGCCCGCTCTGCCCATAAAGTCTGCATACATGAGTTCGACTATTACTCTGCCGCCGCAGAGACCGTAGC
>CALWBJ010000198.1 GCA_944376035.1 uncultured Clostridia bacterium
TTCTATTCAGGCTTTAACCGAACGAAAATGAAATAATTACTGCGCTTTCTTTTCGGCTATCGCATTCAATGCGATGACCAGGCTACGCGGCATTGCAGAGAGTACACCCACGAAATTCGTGAGAGGAGCCTGCAAAGAGCCGAGCATTTTTGCAATGAGTTCTTCTTTCGAGGGCATTGCAGCGAGTTCTTTTACTCCGTCTACCCCTACTTTTCCGCCGTCAACGAACGCACTCTTTACGGTAACTTTATTATCGTACTTCTTTACCGCGTCGATTATAACTTTGGACGCACCCGTCTCGTCTGCGCCGAAAGCGACAGATGTAGGACCGTTAAGGTCTTCGTCAAAATCGTTGATTCCCAAGTCGTTGAACGCGCGCTTGATAAGAGTGTTTTTCAAAACCTTATATTCGACGTTGTTCTTTCTGAATTCACGTCTTAAATCGGTATCTTCGGAAACCGAAAGACCGTTAAATTTGACAAGAACTACCGATTTCGAATTCTGAATTTTCTGCTTAATTTCTTCTACGACTACTTTTTTTGCTTCGAAATTTGCCGACACTTCTTTCTACCTCCTTTATAAATAAACATGCCCTTGTTTTCCGGACGAAAAACAAGGGCATGAAAAATCATCAAAAATCAATAACCAATGATCACGCTGTTTTGTCGCCTCGGTCGGTTTTGCTAAAAATAGCAAATTAAACACCTACTGTCTCGGGCTGTTAAGTTTTTACTTAAAGATTATATCACCGAAAAATTCGGTTGTCAACTAAAATTTAACGTTGATTTTAACTCCGGGACCCATTGTGCTGGCAATGGCAACGCTCTTCAAATACTGACCTTTTGCCGCCGCAGGTTTAGCCTTAACGATGGCTTCCATAAGCGCTTCGTAGTTCTCTTTGATTTTATCTTTTCCGAAACTCTTTTTACCTATGGGGCAGTGTATAATAGCGGTTTTATCCAGTCTGTACTCGACTTTACCTGCCTTAGTATCTTTGATAGCCTTTTCGACATCCATGGTAACCGTTCCCGATTTGGGGTTAGGCATAAGACCCTTAGGTCCTAAAATTTTACCTATACGGCCTACAAGTCCCATCATGTCGGGAGTTGTAATGATAACGTCGTAATCAAACCAGTTCTCGGTCTGAATTTTCTGGATCATCTCTTCCGCGCCGACAAAATCCGCACCCGCGGCTTTTGCCTGATCTGCCTTTTCGCCTTTTGCAAGAACCAAAACTCTGACGTTTTTACCGGTACCGTTGGGAAGAACGATAACGCCTCTGACCTGCTGGTCGGCCTGTTTGGGATCTACGCCCAAACGAACGTGAAGTTCAATGGTCTCGTCGAACTTGGCTTTTGCGGTGTCGAGAACAAGCCCTATGGCTTCCTCAGCCTCGTAAAGTTTTGCAGATTCGATTGTTTTTGCGCTTTCAATATATTTTTTTCCGTGTTTCATTTAATTTACCTCCTGTGGTACATCCGGGTAAAAACCCTCCCACTAAGTTTTTATAGTTTAGTCTACGACTTCTATACCCATGCTTCTGGCAGTTCCCGCTATCATGCTCATAGCGCTTTCAAGAGTGTTGGCGTTAAGATCGGGCATTTTCTGTTTTGCGATCTCCTCAACCTGTGCCTTGGTGATTTTAGCGACCTTGTTCTTGTTGGGAGCCGCGCTCGCCGTCTCTATTCCGCACGCTTTCTTGATAAGAACGGGTGCCGGGGGCGTTTTAAGTATAAAAGTAAAAGAGCGGTCCTGATAAATAGTCATGACCACGGGGATGATAAGCCCCGCCTGATCCTGAGTCTTGGCGTTGAATTCCTTCGTAAATCCCGGAATGTTTATACCGTGCGGACCTAATGTGGAACCTACGGGCGGACCGGGCGTTGCCTTGCCTGCGGGCAATTGCAGTTTTACGATTGCTGTAACTTTTTTTGCCATTTTTTTATCCTCCATCTGGTGGTAATATCGTCGCGCCGGCAAATATTTCAGCGCAACTCCCACTTTTTATACATAACGGATTAACCGTATAGTAGCATATTTATAATTTTATCGTTACCATTATGAATCTTTCAAAAGATATCCGTCGCGGCTTAAAAGCCGTCCGATAAGTTTTGTGTTTTTATAACAAACAAATTAAAATAATATTCAATGATTAAATTGATTAATCAACCTTATAATGAAACTCCGCATCGAAAATTCTTTCAGGCGTTTTGCTTGGCTGATCCGTCTGCCACGCTGACTTTCTTGACCTGAACGTAATCCACTTCCACGTCGGTTGCTCTTCCGAACATCTCAACGTTGACCATGGCTTTCTGTGTACTGTCGTTAAGAGAAACAACCTTGCCGCAGAAAGATTCGAGCGCACCCGATATAATCTGAACGGTGTCCCCGACCGTGAAATCCACATTGATTGCGACTTTAACAAGTCCCATTCTCGCGACTTCTTCGTCGGTCAGCGGCAACGGTCTGCCCTGCGGACCTACGAATCCCGTTACACCCCTCGTATTCGTTACAAGGTACCAGATATCGTTCGAATATATCATTTTAAGAAATACATAACAGGGAAATTTTTTCCTTTCCACCACTTTTTTCTTGCCGTTGGCTTTTTCTTCAAGAGTCTCTTCGGTGGGAATCTGTATCTCAAAGATATTTTCCTGCAAATTATTGTTTTCTATGAGTTTTTCAAGGCTGTCCTTCACCATCGCTTCGTAACCGGAATATGTGTGAATAACATACCATCTTGCTTGTTCTTCTGCCATTGCCATCTCCTGATTCCGTTATTCCGGAACGACTAATTTCAACAGTTCAAACAAACCGAAGTCGAAAGCGGTAATAACTACCAAAAACAATAAAACGACAACCAGAACCACGCCCGTCTGTTTTACAACCTTCGGGAAAGTGGGCCAGGTTACCCTTTTCAGTTCCGAGAAAACGTCTTTAATCTTTAAGCCGATTCTCTTGAAAAAACCCGGTTTTCCGGACTTTTTGGCTTTTTTGGCGGGTTTCTTTTCTTCCTGCGCCTTAACATCGGTCTCAGGAATAAAATCTCCGCTCTTTTTATCCTGGTTCTTGTTTTTTTCTTTGTCCATTTTATTACCCCTATCGACAAATTTAAACCGCACGCGAAAAACAAGCGTTATTTCGCTTCTTTATGAACGGTATGTTTTTTGCAGAACTTGCAGTATTTCTGCATTTCCAGTCTCTCCGCGTCGTTTTTCTTGTTTTTAAAAGTATCGTAATTCCTCTGTTTGCATTCAGTGCAAGCAAGAGTGATCTTGTTTCTGTTGCCTTTTGCCGCCATAATAGCACCTTCCGAACATCAAAAAATTAACACCCCGAATCCGAAGTGCTGATTTATTTTACCATTAAAAGCGAGTTATGTCAAGGTTTTTTTGCATATTTTAAATTTTTATAAGCGATTTTTAAGGTTTTTTTAATTTTTATCTATATTTTGAGCCTGTCCTCTTCTATTATACCATAAGTTGTTTTGTTTCATTCCTTAAAATCACAAAAATTCAAAACTTAAATTGAAATAAGTGTTTAATTTTTAAAATTGAGACGGTAACAGGTAATAAATTTTTAATAATAACAGGTAATAAATTTCTAAACTTTAATTTAAAAAATCCCCCGTCCTGCGGCAACCTGCCGCAGGACGGGGGCATCAGTTTCAATCCTTTACGTTACGGACATATATTTTTCAATCGGACTGTATAGGTCTCCTTTCTCTATAATATTGTTTATTTTTTGCTGAGAAAGGACCGCAACCGGCTCTCCTCGGTCATATACCACAACTTCGTTTATGGCGTCGGGATCTAAAAGCGAAAGCATTTTTTTCACATTCACGCTTTTGTCGATTCCTGTTTTTTTATAATTTACGCCTTTTTTCAGTTTCTCGTCTGTAAGCGAAGAATAAAGCCTTACGTATCTGTTCTCCTTGTTTTTGTCCAAAGCGCCGAACAGAACAAACAGCGAGAAAAACAAAAATGAAAGGTTAAAAGTAAAGAATACCGAAATTATAAAGAGTGCAAAAAGCGCAACTGCAAAAATTACTCCCGCAATACGGCAAATTTTCCCTGCCGTCTCTCTTTTAAGTCTCAAAGACAAAAAAGCATATGCCACCCGTCCTCCGTCAAGCGGATAAACGGGTATAAAGTTTATCAGAGCCAAAGTAAAATTTGCCTGTGCCGCGATATCCGTGTATGCGTAAATTTCAGGATATATCCACCAAAGAGATACGAAAAAAAGCCCTATCGCCAGATTCAGGAACGGACCCGCAAGCGCGATTTTGAGTTCGTCTGCGCATTTAAGCCCGTCTAAGTCTCCCGAAACCACCGCCCCGAAAGGCATCAGTGTTATTCTGTTCAGTTTGTAACCCGCGTTTGCCGCTGCAAACGAATGTCCCAGTTCGTGCGACAACGCGCAGACGGTATATATTATAAATATGAATATTCTTCCCGTCAGCGCGTAGTACAGCCCGAACAAATAAAACAGAGGATGAATGCGGAGTTTTATACCGCCCATATCACCGAATTGTTTTCTACCGAGTAATCTGTTATCAGACTTCCTTCTTCTCCGTAAAAGCACATCGTAGCCTGATCGTCAAGCAAATATCCTACGGGTATATTGGAAAATACCGTATCGTCTACCGAAACGTATGCGTAATCCACGCCTTTGAATACCGTCTTGAAATTTTCACTGTGTGTAATCTCTATGGTATATTTACCGTCTTCGCCTGCCTCTATAAGAGTAATCTTGCCGTCGCAAGGCGAATATATACTGCCCTTACCGGAGAAAGTCATAACCCCGTCTTCAACGACAGCCGATTCCGCGCCTTCGAAAAGAAGATTGGGTTTGAATTCGGAATAAAGTCTTTCATCGGTCTGAACAGTCTCGGTAGTACCGAATACGCTGCGCATAAAAGTGTTTATTCCGCTGTCGGGTACGAATGCGTTGGTTAAAAATATAGTCGCTATGAGCGCGCCGACAATGCATAATTGAATAGCCACAATACCGAATTTACTGCGTTTTTTCTTTTCTTTGGGTTTAATGTTTACAGTCGGAGCATATTCATCGCGAACTTCGTTATTTTCCTGCATATCGACGGGAATATTGCGCTCTTCCTGCATTGTGCCGTCAGAATATGCGTTTTCATACGCTGCCGCATCGTCGGCAATATAGTTATCCTGAGGCGGATTGACGTAAGTTTCACGCGCCGCGGAATAATCGGTTTCCGCAGATTGCTCGTTTACCTTCTGCAAAAGTTGTTCTTTTACCTTTTCGGCGTCAACAGCCTTTTTTCTGCCACGTTTTTTCTTAGGCGGTTTGTAAGTAATGGTGCATGTGTTTACGGGAATTTCCAGCATTTCTGCATACTGTAACTTTTCGTTCATAAAAATTTTCTCCTTATCCTCACGTTTATAAAAATATATGACGGGACAAGCAGTAATATGACACGCCCCCGCAAAATTTTTTTTGCGGGGGCGAACATTTTATTTTCTATTTGCATATTTATCTAAATTAAATATAATTGTTATATGTTTTTTAGATAATATATATAGTTTAATTTTAACAAATATTAAAATTTTGTTACAATAAATATAAAAATTTTTTTCAACACACTCTATTTTAAGTCATATTTGAAAATTATTTGCAAAATTACACCGAAAGAAATTTTTTCATGAGTTTTACGCCGCTTTCAATGAATACTCCCGATTCCTGAGCCTGTTTTTCGTCGTACGTTCTGCCGGAAGGGGTTACGCTTAAATCACTCCTGTACAGCACGTAAGGAACGGGGTCGGAAGTATGCGTCATGATTGACAACGGAGTGGGATGGTCGGGAAGGATAAGAAGAGAAAACGGCTCTTTTCTTTTTTCAAGTTCTTCCTTTATATATTTTACGACAGTTTCCGAAATCATCTCTATCGAATATATTTTATGTTCGGCGTCCCCGTGATGTCCGCATTCGTCCGGAGCCTCCATATGAAGATAAACAAAATCCGCCCCGTCGTCAAGCGCCTTTACGCACGCGCGTGCCTTACCTAAAAAGTTGGTGTCGTAATTACCCGTTGCGCCTTCGACTTCTATCACCTTCATTCCCGAAAGTTTACCTATACCTTTTAAAAGGTCTACCGCGGAAATCATGGCGCCGTCAAGCGAATACCTCGATTTAAAATTTTCGAGAGCGGGCTTTGTTCCCTCGCCCCAGAACCAAAGCGAATTTGCGGGTCTTTTCCCCTCTTTTATACGTTTAACGTTGACGGGATGATTTTTTAACAGTTCCGCCGAACGCTCCATAAGCGCAAGATACTTCTTTCCCTCTTCACTTTCAGGCAGATAATCTTTTATAGGTTTTCCCGTAATGTCGTGAGGCGGAGTCAGATCGCCCGCTATTTTCCCGAACGGTCTTACCAGACAATGGCGGTAACTTATTCCCGCATACAGCGTATTTTTTTCATCATTAAGATGTTTTGCAAGATAATCTATAAGTTCTTTTGCTTCCGCAGTGGTAATTTCTCCCGCGCTGTAATCAATCATTGTCTTATCCGAATAAATCTCTTCATCCGATAGAGTTACGAGATTAGCGCGCGCGGTGATGTCGGTATCTTTGAGATCTATTCCTATGCTTGCCGCTTCAAGCGGAGAGCGTCCTGTATAGCACTCTTTGGGGTCGTATCCGAGCACCGAAAGATTGGCAACGTCGCTGCCCGGTTTCATGCCGTCGGGAATAGTTTTGCAAAGTCCGATTTCTCCGCTTTTGCAAAGATTGTCTATAACGGGTTTATTTGCCGCCATAAGCGGGGTTTTCCCTTTAAGCGTCTCTTGCGGATAATCCGCCATGCCGTCTCCTAATATAACTACGTATTTCATAATGCACTCCAATCCACGGGCGTCTTCCCGTGTTCAATAAGATATTCGTTGGCTTTTACAAAATGTCCGCAACCGAAAAATCCGTTATATGCCGATAAAGGACTCGGATGCGCACATTCGAGAATCAGATGCTTTCTTTTATCGATAAGGGGCTTTTTACTCCTCGCGTTTCCGCCCCAAAGCAAGAACACGACGTTTTCTTTTAAGTCTGATATTTTCTTTATTATCGCGTCGGTAAACTCTTCCCAACCCCGACCTTTATGCGAATTTGCCGCATGCGCCCTTACGGTCAGAACGGTGTTTAATAGCAGTACTCCCTGTTTTGCCCAACCCGTGAGGTCTCCGCTGTCGGGCGGAACAAATCCCGTCTCGGAAGAAAGTTCTTTGAATATATTGACGAGCGACGGCGGTTTTTCAACCCCCGCGGGCACCGAAAAAGAAAGCCCCATCGCCTGCCCTTCGTTATGATAAGGGTCCTGTCCGAGCAAAACGACTTTTATATTTTCAAAAGACGTAAGTTTCATGCTGTTGAATATATTATACATGGACGGATATATCGTCCGAGTAAAATATTCTTCTTTCAGAAATTCTCTGAGTCTTTCGTAATTCTCCGAACAAAACTCGTTTTCAAGAATTTTGTCCCATTCTTCGGTAATTTTTATCATATACGCACCGCACAGCGAATAATATTTTTTTAATTTAATATATTATATCATTAACGATTGACAAAATCAATTTAATTTAATATACTGACTGTCAAGGTTTTTATGAATGTTTTAGAAGTAATTTTTATAGGCGTCGCGCTTTCAATGGACGCGTGTGCGCTTACATTTTCCAACTGCACCGCTTACAGTCCTTTAAGCCGAAAGAAAGAATGGGCAATGCCCGTTCTTTTCGCTGTTTTTCAGGCCGTGATGCCGCTTATAGGATTTTATCTCGGGTCTTTGTTCATGGGATATCTGGAAACGGCAACAGGTTATGTTACCGCTGCCATTTTTCTGATTCTCGCCATAAAAATTATCGTTGATATAATAAAGGAAAACAAAGAAAAGTCAAATGGCGATAAAGGAAAACAAAATTGCGATAATTCCGCCCGCAAGCCCGAATTTACGGTAGGGATACTCTTTATTCAGGCAATAGCGACAAGTATTGACGCGCTTGCCATAGGCGTAACCTTAAACACTCTCACCTTTTCGGTTTTCTGGGCAGTACTTATTATCGGCGCGGTAACCTTTCTGCTTGTTACGCTTTCTCTTATTTTCGGAAAATCGCTCGGGAAACTTTTCGGTAAATATGCCCAGTGGGTTGGCGCGATTATACTTATTGCTTTATCCGTAAAAAGTTTAGTCGGTATATTTATTTAGCGTTTCGCTTTACTCATTCGCATAAAGTTTAATAAAATAATTTTTTAAATAGATCGGAAGAGCACACGTCTGAACTCC
>CALWBJ010000199.1 GCA_944376035.1 uncultured Clostridia bacterium
AAACTTTCTTTAGTTTCGGGATTCGTGTATTCTCCCGTAAAAGAAAAAGATTTTTCATAATTATCCACCCCGTCGTATTCTGCATAAATTGCAGAGTACAAAGGAGTTACATAATAACTCAATAATCCCGTCCACAAATATGCCGCCATGCCTGTCTTCTGTATCTTATTAAGCATTAACTCATATTCTTCTATGTTTTTAGGATGCCCGTCGTCAAACGTATCCTCTTCTCCGTCACGTCCGAGACTTAACTTCTGGTCCACCGATGTTATAGGCTTGCCGTCCCTGCCTATAAGAAACATATTTTTCAAAAATATTTCATGATCGTAAATAAATCCCATAAACCCGTCCTGGAAAGGTATGGTGTAATACTTACCGTTATATTTATGTACAGAATCAACGTAGTCTTTATCGCGGGTTTTTACTTTCTCATAAACGGTCTTTGTGCCTTCGCCGTCAGGTCTTGATTCATATACCTCGCTGAGATCTTCTAACCATCCTTTGGTATTTGCCTTGATAAAATCAATAGAATTTAAGTAAATATCATATTCCGACGTTCCCGATTCAAACCCCGCTTCTATAGCGAACCACTCGTCCTCATTAGGAACTATCTGTATTTTATATTTTTCTTCTGTCTGATTGAATTTTTCAGCAGCATACGATGCCCATTCCGTGCCGAATCCGCCTTTAAAAACACTGAATAAAATCATGTTTTCATTGCTTGTCCCTCCTCCGCACGCACCCATTAACGCACTTACTGCCATAACGGGAACAAGAAGCATAACCATCAATCTTTTTTTCATAATTTTCTCCTCTGATAATCTAATATTTCAATAATTCGCCGTCAATTGCTTTCCGGCGGAATTCTTCCATATTGTCTTTAAAATACTCTTTGTATCTGAATATACCGCACGCTTTGCATTCTCCAATATATTCATCTATAAACTTCTCTTTTTCAGTCCTTTCTCTGTCCGGAAAATATTTGTCATAATTGATTATATACAGATATTTTACATAGAGATACACTCTTCGGAATCTAAAATAAATTTTCCCATCCCGCGGTTCTCCCGCGCAATCAAGTTTTCTGAAACCTCTTTTAAAAATCTCTTCAAGGTTTTCTATGAATTCAATAGGAAAATTTTTATAGTCGAACATGCTTTCCGGGAGTGCGAAAACTCTCAGATGATATCCGCAATGTTCTGCCAGATAGTCCAGCCTTTTTTTAAAAATTTCCATGTATTCTTTTACATAAGGCGCCGTAATCTTGTAATAGGCATCTATAAAATCGCTTATCAGCGTTTTTTCGTCAGCATTGACATTCCATAAAAGTTTAGCGCTCACATATGTGCGCAGTTCGGAAAAATTTACAAACTCGCTTTCACAACTTGCCTGGTCAAGTATATATCTTCCACCCGCCTCTTTCAATAACCTTAAATTATGAGCCATGGTATGAAAATTGAAAAACGGATAAAGATAATGCACGAAGTTAGATGAATATGTCCAATATATAAAACGATTATTAACAAGATATTTCCAGCCGTTTATCCTTTCCGTAAAATTCCTGTTCCACTCACAGCCGCTGTCATCGTGATTATGATAAAAACAATTATCAATAGTGGTAAAAAATATATATACATTATCCTCCGGCACAACGCTGGGATCTAACGCTGTAAAACCGTTTTCCGTCTTTCTGACCGGAGGCTCTATGCTGAAATAGTAAGCAAACGTCGTTATAAAAACATCTTTTCTTTCAGGATGGACTTTTTCGAGCCATTCTTTTATATTTTTGGCTACTCTGTTTACAAATCTTATCAAAGTTCCGGTTACGGTGTATTTTTCATAAGATTTTAAACAGTTCGGACACTGACAAGGCTTATCCGTATCGTTCTGCGAGAGAGCGAAAAACCTGCTTTCAGGATTATCCTCAATTTTTCTTTTCATTACCTCTGTGATTTCTTCTGTAAGACTTTCGTCTGTAAAACACAGTTGCCCGCTTTTGTCATCAAACCATTCCGGATGTTTTTCCTTATATTTTTCAGGCGGAATAAGTTCGTACAGGTTATGCCACATTTTACCTTCTGCCCACAACGGATAAAGCGCTCCGCCGGGCGTATCGGGACAAAAACAATCTTTTATCCTCATTTTTACTGTATAGTCAGGATACTTTCTTGTCGCCTGAGCAAGATGCTGTCTCATTATAAAATCAGGTTTCTCATAAATATCTTCTGTATCTATCAAAACAGTTGATTTATTCGGGACAAATTCTTCATCGTAGCAATAAAACCTTACGCCAAAAAATCTTTCAAGAAATTCACATGCCGCATATATTATTCCCGCTCGGCTGAAAACATCCGATTTATCGAAAAGATAAATATCCCCGTCTGAAAATTTAATATGAAATTCATCTGTTTTCAGGTTTTCTCTATCATATGAAAACTTATTTGCCGTTTTATCCGTGTTACCTACATAAATTACAGAAAAATTCCCCTTGCTGCAAGTTTCATTTTCGATTCTTATATCGCCGCCGGTAATTTTATCAAGATATTCTTTAAGTAATCCTGCCGCATATTCTTCCTCTTTCGTTGATTTTTCCGGCAAAGATATCCTGAAAAAATATTTTTTATCAAATATTTTTAATTGCATTTTTCAATCCGCCAATTACGCCTTTGATTTTTTATAAAAAATTTCAAATAAATCTTATCAGGAAAATTTCTTTTTATAATCTTCGAACATTTTTTTAACTCTTTCGTAAACCGACGCGTCGATTTCAGGCGCACCTTTCGAATAAGATGGAGCGATATTCCCTTTTGCCGCCTTGGGATCTGTACACCATGTATCGTTTCTGAATTTTTCTCTCTGCTCTTTATCTTTCATATCGGGTATTTCATAAGGTACGTTTCCGTTGCAAACAGATTTATATGCAAAATGTCCGGGCATCCACATATTCAATGCTTCGTATACGTCTATCGAATTTCTTCCCTCGCTATCACCCTGTATTTTTTTAATAAAATAATACATGGGATAAAAGTCTCCTCCGAAATGTCCGTCATTTATTTTTCTAGTTATTTCCGCCCCCAATCTCGGCTTCGGATTATAACTTATAAACTTCTCATCCAGATAGGTTATGACATTATCTACTCCGTCTTCCCTTCTGCTTGATTCAGCCATGCCCCGCTCTCCGTAAAGACAATACCATATTGCCGGCGGCTCTCTCTTGAACGCTACGCTGTGAAGACTTTTTATTACTGCTCCGTTTTCAAGAGTAATGATTTCCAAGCCTGTGGAACCTCCCTTCTCTCCGAGATTTTTCATTCTGTCCGTAAGCGGCAATTCAAATCCCACCACGGATTTAGGACGCAGTCCGGTTATATGTATCAGCGGACCGATACTGTGCGTGCAATAAAAATTTGCATGCATATTATTTCTCCAATGTGCCGGATCTCCGTAAGTAATGGACGGCCAGATAGGGCCGCAATCATGAACATATTCTCCTTCGCCGTATTCGAACTTACCGAATTTACCTTCTCTGTAAAGAGTGTAAAATTCGTTTGTTGCCGCAAAATAACAGTAATTTTCCGCATAGGCGTAAACTTTACTGCTCTTTTCTACCGCTTCACAAAGCGCAACCGCCTCTGCCATGTTCTGTGCAGGCAACACTTCGCTGATAACGTGAAGCCCTTTATTAAGACATTTTATTGCATACGGAGCATGCTCGTTCGCATAGTTTGCAAGCACTACCGCGTCCATATCGTGTCCTAAAAATTCATCAAAATTTTCGTATAACGCAGTTACGCAGCCATACCTTTTTATCTCCTCATCGGCTTTTTTTAAAGATTCCTTATCTTTATCGCAGATTGCCACAAGATCAACACCGCCGAACTGAGCACAGAATCTTATCATCGCCATACCGCGATATGCACCGAATACACCTGCTTTAATGTTTGCCATAGTTAACCTCATAAAATTTTTATTTTTGTAAGAAAAAAATTGATTCTTATTCTGAAAAATTACTTGAACAGGACTTCCCTTTTTTTAAACTAAATTATTTCGCTACTTTTCAATTTTAATTATATTATGAGTTATAGAACTTTTCAAGGCAATAAATGAAAGAAAATGGGTAAAATATAAAACAATAAATCTTTTATACTATTTTATATTAGTTTTTAAATTTACTTTATTAAAAAAGCCAATTTGTATTTACTAAAAATACAAACTGGCTATAATTTTATTAATTTATTAAAATGTTTATATTATAATTTATATTATAAATTTATGCGAAAAAATCGTTTGATTTAACTTGAAAAATAAACAAAACATCTTAAATTTTAAATTATTTTTTTACATTTTAAAAATTTTTATTTTATAAAAACGTTCTTTACGGCATCCAGATACCCGTAACCGTAAATATTGTCAGGCTCAAGATAACTTGACTCCGTCCACTCGTTCCAACTGTTAATGGTTATAAGCGGCACGGGCAGAGTTTTTCCGTCAACAAACTCTTTTGCAAGTTTAAGCGCTTTTTCAAAATTTTCAGGAGTATTGTTTTTTGCTATATTTTCCATAAGACAATGAAATCTGGGGTTATTGTCCCATCCTATCGAGACGTGCGGAAAATACGGAACGGAAAATCTCGAACTCTGCTTTTCCCATTCTTTAACCATATCGGGAATAATCTGTTCATAATCTCTGTTGACATCGGTAAAATGTGCCATCTGATAATGTGTTATTCCGTCAAAATTTAATTTCTTCACTATATCCGCGCTGTCAAAATTTTTGCCGTTGCCGTCAACGCCGCTAAGGTCATAGTAACTGTCGTTTAATATAAGCATTAAGAATAAATCTTTAAAACCTGCTTTCTTCGTATCGTTTCTGAACTTCTCTATCGCCTCTGCCGTGCCGTCAACGCCACCGAGCCCTTTTATAAGATTGTTAATATCATATATTATAAAAACCGGTTTACCGTCTATTTTATAATAATTTTCCCTGACAAAATATTTTTCTATATTTCGTTTTGTAATAAATTCAAACTGTTTTTTATCGATTGCGCCGTTCCAGATAGTATAAAATGGTCTTATATCCGATAACCTTTTATCCCAGGCATTCCCGGCGTCGTGATTTGCCCACATAAGACAGAATTTCATGTCCGTACTGTTTTTGGCTTTCAGAAACCCGTCGTTTAAGCACTGTTCGAGAAATGGTCTGTTATCATACCAGTACCAGTCATAAATAAATATGTTGACGCCGTGCGACAGCGCTTCTTTTATCTGCATTTCCATGACGGCGGGATCGGCTTCGTCCTGATATCCCCAGACGGGTTTTCTCGGCCAGCAGTGACCGTTGAATTTCTTTTCTGCCGATTTAACGCTTTCCCATTCCCCATGCTTTTCCGGCCAGAACTGATAAGCCCGCGGCTCTTTGCCTGTGTATGCCGGCCATATGTATGCCGCTATATCGTATTTTTGCATAAACATCTTCCTTTTTGTTTAAATATCTTTTTTCTGTTTTATAATTTCTATAAAAACTCCGTTTCCGTTTTCAAGTCGGAAAGAGAATTTTCCGTCCGTCATTTTTTCCGTTATTTTACCGTCTTTATGTATTTTAAGTTTTACGGGCGCGCCGAAATCTAATTCAGCCTCGCCGTCGCCGCTTTTCAGACAGGTAAAATTAGTTATAAATAGCGCCAAACCGTCTTTTTTCGTAAACTTGCCCGCAAGCACATTGAATTGCGATTTTACCGAGCAAGGCAAATCATTTATATCGAGTTTGTGCTTCCACCCCTTGAAATCCTCCGGCTCATCATTGCCGGACT
>CALWBJ010000200.1 GCA_944376035.1 uncultured Clostridia bacterium
TTATGAACAGCGAGATTGCCGAAGAAAAAGGTGAATTTACCTTTTCCGACGTCGTACAGACTATCACCGACAAACTTATACGCCGCCATCCGCACGTTTTCGGGGATTGGGAAAGACCTTCAACGCCCGAAGAGAGTCTCAAAATGTGGCGAAAGGTAAAAGAAATAGAAAAAGAGGCGAAAAAAACTAAACAGGAGTGAATATACAATCATATCTTTAATTTTTTAAAATGTAAAAATATTCGTTTTGAAACTTTTAATGTTAATGCAAGTTACTTTTTTAGTCGGAAAAAATAATGAACGCATTATTTAATTATATTACCGATTATTTTTCTACCGCATTAAAAACAGTCCGCGAGTTTTTGACAAAAACAATTTTTTTTGTTAAAATATAAAGGGGAAAGGTAAAAGAGAGAAGTCATGCATTAAAAGTGTGGGCGGGTAATCAAATACTCGCCTATTATATTTTATAAAACGAGGGAATAATTGAAAGCCGTAAAGAAAACCTGGGTAAAAAAAAGACATCGCCGCGTGTTTGCGTTTTTACGCTTTGCTATGCGAGGCGGCTGTAAATTAAAATATAATTATACTGCAAAACCGGCAGGACTGCCTGCGGGACCATACCTTATACTTTCAAACCATCAGACAACTATGGATCCCTTTCTGCTTTCCCTTTCTTTTAAGTTTCAGATTTATTTTTTCGCGTCGGACGACATTTTTAATTTAAAAGTTTCGCCACTTATAAATTACCTTGTCGCACCTATTCCTAAAAGCAAATCGATTGCAGATCTCAATGCAGTCATATCGGCGTTTCGAGTGTTGAAAGAGGGCGGGGCGGTAGGAATATTCCCCGAAGGCAATCGCACCGTTTCGGGCAGACAATGGGAGATGACCGACGCCGTTGCAAAACTTGCCAAAGCCGTTAAAGTACCGCTTGTGCTTTATAATCTTTGCGGCGGTTACGGAACTGACCCGCGATGGGGACATAAAATCAGAAAAGGCAGTTTTTACGGATACGTAAAACGTATCATTCAGCCCGAAGAACTTAAAGCATTGTCCGAACAGGAACTTTTCGGCATTATAAAGAGCGAACTTGACGTTGATGATACAGTTTCCGGTATAAAATACAAAAGCCGGAAAAGAGCGGAATTTATCGAAAGGGCGCTTTATATGTGTCCCGAGTGCGGAGCGGTATCTTCTATACGGTCGGAAAGAAAAGAATTTTTCTGTACAAAATGCGGTTTGAAAGCCGAGTATACCGAAGATCTTAAAATTTCTCCCGCCGCAGGAAAACAAAAATTCGGCAGGATATACGAATGGTATGAATGGGAACGCGCCGAAATAGTAAATCGAGTCAGGGATGGCGAAACTATAGGCGATGAAAATGTGCTGTTTCGCGAAAGCATTAAGTTTAAGCGAAAGAAAAAGTTGATGGACGGGAAAGTTAAGGTTTCGATAAATAGCAGCGCTTTGACCGTCTGCGGTCGGACGGGCGAAATATCCTTTCCTTTGGACGAGATAACCGCTCTTACCATGGTCGGGAAAAAGAAATTTAACTTTTACCATAACGGCAGAATTTTACAGATCAAAGGTGACAAACGCTTTTGCGCCATTAAGTACGTTCATATTTTCGAGGGGCTGCGCAAGGCGGCTAAAAATAAAAAATAAAGAGGCTATAATATGAGTTTTTCTGAGTTCAGTGTCTGGACATTTATAATGACCTTAGCGGTACTGCTTTTCAGTATGCTTTTTGCAAGCGCACTAAAACAGTTTATACCGTTTTTGAGAAAATCATTGATACCTGTATCCGTTCTCGGCGGCATTATTTTACTGATTGTCTCGACAATAACCTATTACTTGGCAGGAGACTATTTATTCAATATGCCCGTTTTCGGCGGCAACGGCGAAAGCGCGGGTTACAGCGGTATGGAAGTGCTGGAGATGATAACCTACCACTGCCTCGGGATAGGATTTATCGCCACAGGTATGCGCTCGTCAAAGAAAAAATTTACTAAAAAACGTGCGGGCGAAATTTTTGATTCGGGCGTAACGACTGTAAACGGATACCTGATTCAGGCGTTTGTCGGACTTGCTATAACCATTGTTGCGGTTTCCGTTTTTAAAATTGACGGGCTGATTGCCGCGAGCGGCATACTTCTCGCGTTCGGGTTCGGCCAGGGCACGGGGCAGGCGCTGAACTACGGTAAAATTTACGAGAACGAACACGGGTTCGTCGGCGGCGGAAATTTCGGGCTTACGATTGCCGCTCTCGGTTTTCTGGTTGCCTGTATTGTAGGCGTTATTTACATTAATATAAAGCGCAGGAAAGGAGAAATAAAGATAGATTATTCAAAAAAACGCAGCGAACTTTCCGATTACGAGGAAGAGAACGAAATTCCGGTAGTTTCGTCGATGGATAAATTTACGGTTCAGATAGCGATTGTGCTGGCAGTTTATGCAGTGTCTTACGGGTTGATGCTCGGATTTTCAGCGATCCTTCCGAGCCTTTCGGATACTCTTTTCGGTTTCAACTTTTTTATAGGCGTGCTGCTTACTTTACCGGTCAAAGCCGCTCTTAATAAACTTTATGAAAAAAAGATTGTAAAGAAACACATCGTAAACAATTTTATGATGGATAGAATTGGGGGCTTTGCTTTCGATCTTATGATAGTTGCTGGCGTAGCAGCCATACAGATACCTCTTTTAGCCTCTTATTGGGGGGTTCTGCTTCTTCTTGCCGCGGCAGGAACCGTGGTAACGCTTATCTATGTCAATATAGTGTGTAAGATACTTTTTCCGTCTTACCGCCATCAACAATTCCTTGCATTTTTCGGTATGCTGACAGGTACTGCAAGTACGGGAATGATTCTTCTGCGCGAAATAGACGGTTCTTACAGTACTCCTGCAAGCGAAAACCTTGTATATCAGACAGTTCCCGCGATGGCATTCGGGTTTCCGCTGATGTTTCTCGCGCCGTACGCGGCGGAAAGCAACCTTGCCGCCATTATAACTTTCATAATTGTCGGCGTCGCTTTTGTAGCGCTCAATATACTTTTGTTCAGAAGAAATATCTTCCGTAAAAAATTTTCCAAGGTTGAAGTAACGGCGAATGACAGCATGTCGGATAATTTATCAGGAAAAGACACAGAACAGCAAAATACAGCGTCCGATTCCGATATAAAGGAACCAAAAAATCCGGTCGGAAAAATCTGATAAATATAGTCTGAACAATAATCTTAATTATGATCTTAATTATAATAAATAATATAAATAAAATATTATAATAATAAAAATAATTTTTTATGTTAGATAAAGTCAAGTATTATACTCATATAATATGTGTATTGGTTTTGTATAGAACTGACATTGTGGCTTTTACGTTTTAACCGTCAACGGACGGCGATAATGTTTCGGAGCAGAAATATTTATGATAAAAATAATGTTCGTGTGTTACGGAAATATTTGCAGGAGCCCCATGGCTGAATTTCTTTTTAAGGACTTCGTAAAAAAAGAGGGTAAAGAAAAAGATTTTTTTATCGCGTCGGCGGGGACTTCTTCGGAAGAACTGGGAAACGGCGTTCACTACGGTACAAGAAAAATACTTGATGGTCTCGGAATATCATGTTCAGGGAAATATGCTGTTAAACTTAAAAAGGAAGATTATTTTAAATTCGATTACTTTATCGGAATGGAAAGAAGTAATGTCCGCGATATGTTAAGGATTTTCGGCGGCGACCCCGACAATAAAATTTATCGTCTTAAAGACTTTTCGCCTCGCCCCGGAGACGTAATCGACCCGTACTATTACGGTAATTTCGAAAAGACGTACGAAGATATAAAATACGGACTTGAATTTCTTTATAATCACATTGAAAAAAACATGATTTAAAACTGTAATTTCAGGATTTAATAAATTATTATTAAATTTATATTAATTTATTACAAGTTTGATTTAACAAACGTAATAAGAACGGGAAAATAAAAAATTTATTCAAAAACCATATTATGGAAAGAGAGATTCAGACTATCCGTTTTATAGAAAAAACATGCCTGTTTTAAGTAATTTTTTGCACAAAATTTCATTGAAAAAATAATAAAAAAAATTTAAAGAAAATTTTTCAAAAAACTATTGACAATGTTAAATTTAAATGCTATCCTTAGGGCACTTACAAAGGCTTTAACCTGTACGGTTAAAGCCTTTAACAGTTTAAGGAGAGTTTAAGGGTTATGGAAAAAGAAGCGAAAATTGTCAAGAAAAGACTCCGAAGCGACAATGCGATACCCGATTACGATTATCTTTTTAACGAAGACAGCAATAAAAACGATAAAAAGCACAGAGGCTTTTTGTGGAAAATTCTTAAAGTTAATTTCTGGAAGATTTTTTTTGTTTCTCTTCTTTACATACTGCAAGCCGCGCCTGTATGGGCGATGCCCTTGATAACCGCGGATATAATCAATATAGCAAACGCAGGACTTACCGATACCACATGGCAGACTATTGCGATAGACAGCGCGATTCTTGCCGTACTTTTATTGCAGAACGTACCGACGACGGTTTTCCGCTCGAAAATTTTATATAAACTTGCCCGAAACGCGAGCGCGGGAATAAAAAGTTCGGTCGTAAGAAAATTGCAGAGTTTGTCAATAACTTACCATAAGGATATTCAGACAGGTAAAATCCAGTCAAAATTCCTTAAAGACACCGACTCGATCGAAGCGCTGCTGATAAATATCATGCAGACTATTATACCCAATATTTTAAGCGTAATAATTTCAGCCGCCATAGCGATATATAAGAGCGGTATCGTTTCGCTGTTCTTTTTATTGGTTATTCCTTTCAATGTCGGTCTTACTATGTTTTTCCGTAACCGCATCAGAAAAAGCAACCGTAACTACCGTCATGAAATGGAGGATATGAGCGCGAAACTTTCCAACATGCTGGAAATGATGTCCGTTACCAAATCACACGGCTTGGAAGAGACGGAGATAGTGGCGTTCAAACACAATATTAAGAAGTTAGTGCGTTCGGGGCTTATTCTCGACGGCACCAACGCACATTTCGGCGCCTGGTCGTGGGTGCTTAATAACCTTTTGAGTATAGTATGTCTGATATTCTGTTCCATACTCGCGCTGTTAGGTCATATCCCGTTAGGCGATATAGTTTTATATCAGTCTCTGTTCGGTCAGATAAGCGCATATGTCTCGGGACTTATAAATATAGTGCCGCAGATAGGAACGGGAATGGAAGCGATCTCGTCCGTATCTGAAATTATGAATTCGCACGATGTGGAAGTAAACCTCGGTAAAGGCGCGGTGCCTGAAATAATAGGAAACGTTACTTTTGATGATGTATCATATAAATATCCGGACAGCGACCAGTATGTTATAAAAGATTTCAGCCTTGACGTTAAACAGGGAGAATGTATTGCAGTTGTGGGGCCGTCCGGATCGGGTAAGTCAACTATCATGAATATGATTATCGGTTTTCTTATTCCCGACAAGGGCAGACTGCTTATAGACGGAAAGCCGCTTACCGAATTCAATCTCAGCGAATACAGACATAATATTTCCGTTGTTCCGCAGAACAGTATTTTGTTTTCGGGGACAATCCGCGAAAATATTACATACGGTCTTTCGCAGTATTCGGAGGAAGATTTACAGCGCGTTGTGGAAATGGCTAATATCAAAGAGTTTTTATCTGAACTTCCGAACGGAATTGACACAAATATAGGCGAGCACGGCGGAAAACTTTCGGGAGGGCAGAAACAGCGCATAACCATCGCCCGCGCGCTTATAAGGAATCCTAAGATACTGATATTGGACGAAGCGACCAGCGCTCTCGATAATATAAGCGAATATCACGTCCAGAAAGCAATAGCGTCTTCCATAAAAGGAAGAACCACGTTCATAGTCGCTCACAGACTGTCTACCATAAGAGACGCCGACAGGATTGTGGTGATGGATGCGGGAGTATGTGTAGAAACAGGTACATACGAAGAACTTATGGCTAAAAAAGGTAAATTTTACGAACTTAAAAATCTCAACGACATGAATCTTAAAGAAGCCGAAGAAAATCTTGCCTGATTAAAAATTCAAAAGATTAAAGTTAAATAATATAAATTATAGAGTTTAAAATATAAAAATAGAATTTTTCGACTTAATAAGTGCTTTTACGTTTTTTTTCTCTTCATATACAGTTTGACTGCAATTTCAATTTATGATACTATTTGTGATGTTATTTATATAGAAACGGAGCATAAAATAATGAAATTGACAAAAAAGCAGAAAGAATTGGATATAATGAAATGGGAAAAGAGCGTAGAACAAGGCTATGACGCCTGCGGTTCTTTTCTTTACTGCGTTAAATGCGATAAAGCACTTTCTAACCCTTGCGACAAGGCGCTGAGGGCGTATGAGAGAGAAATGAACGGGCAGGCAAAAAACGTACCGTCCGAGCCCGCAAAAAGGGGAAGTCGCGCGGAGAAAAAAGCGCAAATAGCCGCGACTGCCGATAAAATGAAAAATATATACGCTAATAAAGACAGAGTACAATAATTTTATTATTTAAATGCCGCGGCGGAAAACATAATGTTTTCCGCCGCGGTTTTTATTCTGATTTTTCATGTTGAATGTTTAATGTTTATATTTATTTTCATTATTATATAAGAAATGTGTAGTGAAATAAGGGATGATGCTGTTATCTGTCCCAAATGCGGCTCGCATGACGGGGAATGCGAGAGCCACGGCAAACGACGATGCTTCGAGTTTAGGTTGGGCGGTTCTCGGATTTTTTATTCCGCTTGCAGGGTTGATTTTATATCTTGTGTGGAAAAACGAGTATCCGCTTCGTGCGAAAAGTGCGGGGAAAGGCGCACTTGTAAGCGTGATAGTATCTGTTGTGCTTTATATTATCGTGATTGCTTTTACTACTTGCGTTGTGGCTTCCTACGGTGTTGCGCTCGGGTTTTTAGCGAGTTTTTAAGCGATTCATGAGATTATTATCATTTTCTAAAAATTTATATAAAGTTTTTATGTTTTAGTTTATAAGGGATTAAAAATATATTAAAATTAAGAAAGTTATGTTATAATAAAAAACTAAACAGCAGATTAAAATCAAAAAACAAAATCCGCCCATTCGGAAGAAAGTCCGAATGGGCGGATAAGTTTAAATATTGAATTGTTAAAACCGTTTTTGACCGTAAATACGAAACTGTTTGTTATTTCGATTATTTTTTGATATAAGCAAATAGAATTTTCTTAAAATTTAATTATTTGTTAAAATGTTAATTATTTTTAAAAGTTTTTATGTTTTTTAAGAAACAATTATTACCTTTAACTTAAATTTTTATTTTCCGCAGACTTCTTTTGCGGCGTTTACAACGGCATCAACGGTAAAGCCGAATTTTTCAAACAGTTTTTTTGCAGGTGCGGATGCGCCGAAAGTATCTATGCCGACAATCTTTCCGTCAAGACCTACATATTTATACCAGGAAAGGGTTGCGCCCGCTTCAACCGCAACTCTCGCGCGGACGGAAGAGGGGATAACGCTCTCTTTATATTTTTCGCTCTGTTTTTCAAATTCTTCCATACAGGGCATGGAAACGACTCTTGCGTCGATACCGTCTTTCAAGAGTTCTTCTCTTGCGTTTACCGCGAGCGATACTTCGCTGCCGGTTGCAATAATTATGACGTCAGGCGTCTTTTTCGCGCTGTCACGGAGAATGTAGCCGCCCTTGAACGCGTCTTTACCCGTTCCCTCTAACATGGGAAGAGTCTGACGTGAGAGGAACAGGCAGGACGGTTCTTTGCCGGTAAGAGCGCCTATCCATGCCGCGGTAGTTTCTCTGCCGTCGGCGGGACGGTATACTTTGAGGTTGGGCATTGCGCGGAGTCCCGCAAGTTGCTCAATAGGCTGATGTGTAGGACCGTCTTCGCCTACTCCGATAGAGTCGTGAGTAAGAATATACGTTACGGGGATTTCCATTATTGCAGACATACGCATAGCGTTCTTCATATAATCGGAGAATACCGCAAAGGTAGCGCAGTAAGGCATAAGTCCGCCGTGCAGATACATGCCGTTAGCGATAGCCGCCATTGCGTGTTCGCGGATACCGAAGTGCATGTTGGAGCCGGTCTTGTCGTCGGGGAGGAAGTCGCCGCGCGATTTCATGTTGGATTTGTTTGCAGGGGCGAGGTCCGCGCTTCCGCCGATAAGGTTGGGAACGTATTTAGCGAGTTTATTGAGTACCGTGCTCGAATATCCGCTCGACGCGTCGTCTTTTTCGAACTGCCAGAGTTCGTCTATAGAGGCAAGGTCTTTATAGTTGTTCTTTTTCCATTCGTTATATTCTTTTGCAAGTTCGGGATACTGTTTTTCGTATTCCTTGAACATCTCTTTCCACGCTTTTTCCGCTCTTCTTCCTTTTAGAGCGAATTTCTTGCAGTGTTTGAATACTTCTTCGGGAACTTCGAAAGGAGCGTAGTCCCAGCCGAGGTTTTTCTTTAAAGCTGCTACGCCTTCTTCGCCGAGGGGCGCGCCGTGGCAACTTGCTTTACCCGCAAGGAGTGAGCCGTAACCTATGGTAGATTTGATTATGATAAGCGACGGCTTTTCCTTTTCCGCCTTGGCTTTCTTGATGGCGCGGTTGATAGCGGCGACGTCGTTAGCGTCTTTAACCTTTATAACCTGCCAGCCGAGCGCTTCGTGGCGTTTGCCTACGTCTTCGTTGAAGGTTATATCCGTGCTGCCTTCAATGGTTATATCGTTATCGTCGTATAAAACGATGAGTTTGCCGAGTTTTAACGAACCTGCGAGCGAAGCAGCCTCGTTTTCTATACCTTCCTGCATGCAGCCGTCTCCGCAGAGGGCAATGGTGTAGTGGTCTACAATGGGGAATCCCTCTTTGTTGAATTTAGCGGCAAGATAGTTTTCCGCGATAGCCATACCGACGGCGTTGGCAACACCCTGACCGAGCGGACCCGTACTTGTTTCCACACCGGGGCAGACCTTGTATTCGGGATGTCCCGCGGTCCTTGAACCTAACTGACGGAAATTCATGATGTCGTCCTTGGTGAGTCCGAATCCGAACAGATAATAAAGCGAATAATCGAGCATGGAAGCATGTCCTGCCGATAAAACAAACCTGTCTCTGTTGTCGAAAGCGGTGTTTTTAGGGTTAAACGTCATATTTGTAAAAGCGGCATAGCCGATAGGCGCAGCGCCGAGCGGCATGCCGGGATGACCGGAATTAGCCTTCTGTATAGCCTCAGCGGAAAGTACCCTTATGGCGTTAATTGTCAACTGTTTTACGTCGTTCATAAAAACCTCCTTAGAATAACGCGTGCCTTTGAAGCAATATCAGTGATTATTTTACTTCAAATTGATTAACAAATCAATTATATAGCATTAATCATTTAATTACAAGTCTTTTTCCCCAAATACTTTTAAAAAAACTTGTATAATCGGGTTAAGAGTGGTATAATAAAAATATATTAAAATGGAATAGTATATGCCGCGCGGTCAGACTGAACGTGTGCGTTTCAAAAGACCACCCGAGAGTTTTAAGTTCAGGGCGGAGCGGGTGTGGTGATTTTTCATAATTTCCCGTGCATTTATAATTTGTAATTTTTATGGCTTTTTGATTAAAGTTTTTGATATTTGAAAATATATAATTATTATGATTATAAAAAATATGGCACAGGGTAAAAAGGAGAACTATGATTTATTTGGTTGACGGGGAATACATGGCGCTTTTCCCCTCGGGTTGGCTCTGGGCAGGACTTGCGATAGGGCTTGCGGTTATTATCGCATTTTATGTTCTGCGCTCTATCGGCGTCTATACGCTTGCCAAAAGAAACGGCTATAAGAATGCCTATCTCGGCTGGATACCTTTCGCGTGGATTTATCTTGCGGCACGGCTTTGCGGAAACGTTACTTTTTTCGGTAAAAGGATAAACTCTTTTGCGACCATTCTCGTGGTCTTTTATACCGTAACGCAAGTGCTTATGCTGGCATATTATTTTATTTGCTACTTTCCTGTTGCGGGATACTTCCTGCAAGGCGGAACTGTTTATATAGTTTCAAATATAAGCGGAGCGAGCCTGCCGGGAATAGCGTATCCGCTTTTAAATAACGTATGCACGCAGACGGCAATAAATATAAATTATCCTTATTCGCAGACTTTTATTACCGTGTTCAATATCTGCATCATAATATCAAACATTCTCGATATTATAAACATCGTGCTTATGGTAACCTTTTATTTCGCGTTGTTCGGAAAATTCTGGCCCATGCACTCTTTTGTCGCGGCGATATTCAGCGTGTTCGGACTGTTCGGACCGTTTGTATTCGTAATAAGGAAAAACAGGGCGATGTCGAGAGAGGAATTTTTGCGTTCGCGTTACGGTTATTATCAGAATCCTTACGGTAATCCGTATAACAATCCCTACGGGAATCCTAACGGTCAGACTCCGCCCAAACCTCCGGAAACGCCTTTTTCCGAATTTGCCGAAAGGGGAGAAGTAGACCCCGGTGATCCGTTCGGGGAGTTTTCCGACGGCAAGGACAAAGACGACGATAAAAATAAAGAAAATAAATAAGAAAAATATATTTCAGAGTTAAATACGGCGGGTAAAGAGAGTAAAAAGGACATAAGAAATAAAGAGGATATAAAGAATGGCGAGTGAAAATATCGCGGCAATATCTACGGGGCTTGTGGCGAGCGGGGTCGCCGTTATAAGAATAAGCGGGGACAGTCCGCAGAAAATTGCCGAAAAAATGTTCAGACCCTCAGGGCATACTGCGGTAAAGGATTTTGAACCTAACAAGATGTACGTCGGCGAAATAGAGTGCGGCGGTTTTACCGATACGGGTATGTGCGTATATTTTAAAGGGCCGAAGAGTTTTACGGGCGAGGACACGGTAGAATTTCATTGCCACGGCGGAACGGCCATTGCGAAAGGCGTGTTAAAACGCACTTTCGAACTGGGGGCAAGACCTGCGGTAAACGGCGAGTTTACGAGGCGCGCGTTTATGAACGGCAAACTGTCGCTATCGTCGGCAGAAGGGCTTATCGACATTATAAACAGCGAGTCGGAAAGCGGAGTCCGCGCGGGGTACTATCTTTACCGCGAAAAACTCACCGTAAAAATCTCTGCCGTTCAGGATAAACTTTTGGACGTTCTTTCGGAAATCGATGCGGACATGGACTTTCCCGAAGAGGACCTTACCGTTTCTTCTACCGAGACGGCAAAAACAATTCTAGGCGATTGCGAGAGGGAAATATCAGACCTTTTAAAAACTTTCAGGACGGGAAGAGTGCTGAAAAACGGTGTGAAGGTAGGTATTGCAGGCAAACCCAACACGGGTAAAAGTTCACTTCTTAACGCACTTCTTAATTATGATAAAGCAATAGTGTCGGACATCGCGGGTACTACAAGGGACGTGGTAGAGGGCGTTATAGATATTTCAGGAGTGAGATTTTATTTTTCGGACACTGCGGGAATACGAGATAGCGAGGACGTAATCGAGAGAATAGGCGTCGGCATATCCGAAAAAATACTTAATGAAAGCGACCTTGTGCTTTTAGTTCTCGACGCGTCGGATATAGACGGCGAGGACGAAAAAATATATTCGCGCGTAAAAGATAAAAACTGCCTTGTGGTTTTGAATAAAACCGATAAGACGTCGGTTAAAGACGGTCGTGCCGACATAGAAGTTTCCGCTCTTAATAAAACAAACATCGAACAGTTAAAACAGGCAATCTATAATAAAACGGTTGGGGCAGGCATAGATTTAAACGGAGATTTTCTTTGTGAAGAGCGGCATTACGACGCGCTTATCCGCGCCCTTGAAAAAATCCGCAATGCGCTTTCGGCCGCAGATAAAGTAAGCTTAGATCTGATTGCCATTGATATAAAAGGCGCTTGGGACGCGCTGGGCGAGATATCGGGCAAAACCGCGTCTGAAGAAATTATAAATAATATTTTTGCCAAATTCTGCGTGGGGAAATAGGCGCGTAAAAGGCGGTTTAATGAATAATAATTACCGCCTATATCATTAAAATTTTTTGTAAACATTCTTTCGCAGAGCATATAAAATCGGCTTTTTACGAAAAAATTTCAGTAAAAATTTCAGTTTAGTCTTTGGAGTTTTTCAATTATCTTTTGGTTATTCGGTTAATCGGTTAAAAGGTAATCTGAAAAAATAATTATACGGGGTAAAAATGGTAAACCTTGAACTTTACAGAGTATTTTATACGGTGGCTAAGTGCGGAAGCCTCACGAAAGCCGCGGAAGAACTTTTTATATCACAACCTGCCGTTTCGCAGGCGATAAAGCAACTGGAAACCCAACTGGGCGGGCAACTTTTTAACCGCACTCATAAGGGCATGGAACTTTCGGAAACGGGCGGAAAACAGATTTTCAAAACCGTCGAACAGGCGCTGAAACTTTTCGACGAGGCGGAAAACAAGTATGCCGAACTGAAAGATACCGCGACGGGTATTTTAAGAATTTGCGCTTCGGATACCGTTTCCACACATTTTTTACTTCCGTACATAAAAAAATATCATGAAAAATATCCGGACGTAAATCTTATACTTCAGAACTGTACGTCAAACGAAACGATAGAACTTCTTAAAAATAAAAAAGGGGATATAGGCTTTGTCAATCTTCCCATAGACGACAGCGAAATCAATCTTTCCAACACCGTTATGCAACTACACGACACTTTTGTCGCAAGCGAAAAATTCAGATTTCTTTCGGAAGATACAGTAGACCTCAAACGCTTGCAGGATTATCCTCTTTTGATGCTTGAACTTTCCACTGCTACGAGGCAGGCGATTGTTTCTTTTGCACACTCGCAAGGGATACATCTTCATCCTGAAATAGAACTTGCAAGTCTTGAACTTATGACCGAACTTGCCAAAAACGGCATCGGTATCGCATGTATACCGAGAGAGTTCGTACTTCACGAACTTGAAGAAGAAAAGAGTCTTTTTGAAATACGGACGACGCCGTCGCTGCCTTCCCGTGCGATAGGTCTTGCACTGCCGAAAAACGAAACGCTTACTTTTGCGGTAAAGGAATTTCTCAAAATGTTAAGCGGACACGATGAAAAACACGACTGTAAAATTTAAGTAGACCTGTAATAAAGGAGAACGGTTATATGGAGATTTGGCAGGCAATAATACTTGGTGCGGTACAGGGACTGGCGGAATTTCTGCCCGTTTCGTCAAGCGGACATCTGATTCTTTTGCAACACTGGTTCGGAATACGCGACAACGTGGTTTTTTACAGCGTTATGTTGCACGTGGGAACGCTTATTCCCGTTGTAGTGGTGCTCTGGAAAGAGATTATAGGACTTTTTAAAAAACCTTTCAATAAATTCTGGTACTTAGTGCTTGCAAGCGTGCCGGCAGGGGTGATAGGAATAGTTTTTTCCTTCGCATTCGACTTGGACGCGCTATTTTCCGAAAATATATGGCTGCTCGCCATAACTTTCGCTTTTACGGCGGCGGAACTTATTTTTGCCGAGGTCAGGAGCAAGCGTGTGGTTATGGAAAATCCCATAAACGCGAAAACGGCGTTTATAATGGGCTGCGGTCAGGCAGTGGGCGTTCTGCCCGGTATTTCGAGAAGCGGAACGACTATCAGCGCGGGCTGTCTTGCAAAAGTAGAAAAGAGCGAAAACGCAAACTTTACTTTTCTTATGAGTATTCCCATAATTCTTGCCGCAGTGCTTTTGGAAAGCGTAACTTGTATAAAAGAGGGCGGAATCGGGGATATTAGTGTTGTGCCCCTTATCTTCGGCATAATAACGGCGATGGTTTGCGGTTATATTGCAATAAAATTCATGCTGAAAATAATCAAAAAAGCTAATTACAAATGGTTCAGCATCTATCTCGCGCTTATCGTTATTGCCACAATAGTTACAGAGATCGCCGGCATATAAAGGTGAAGTTTGAAAGAAGAAAAAATACTTAGAAAACTTGAATACGCAAGACCTTCCGAGTGCGCTCGGCTTGTAAAAAAACTTGTCGCAAAAAAAATAAAAGGTAACAAAAGATGAATAAATTTTTTTCGGAGTTTAAAAAGTTTATTTCCCTCGGTAACGTCATTGACCTTGCCGTAGGTATTATCGTCGGCGGCGCGTTTACCGCGATTGTAACCGCGCTTACGACCAACATATTCAATCCGCTTGTCAACTGGGCGTTGTCGGGCACGGGCGGCGGTCTTGAATCTGCCGTTACAATGCTTAAAGTCGTTTACGACGAGGCGGGTAATATCGATATGAGCAAGTGTATTTATATCGATTGGGGCGCGGTAATTGCCGCTGTGATAAACTTTTTTGTCATCGCGTTCGTTCTTTTTGTTATAGTCCGCGCCATAAACAGGGTCAGAGAAGTTACGACTCCTAAATTTTTCGGTTATTCCAAAAAAGAGTATATAAAACTCAGAAGAGCCGGCAACAGTCGCGATAAAATAAAAGAAATGGCAGAGGAGCGCGACAAATTAGCCGCGGAAGAGAAAAAACTTAAAGAAGAAGAGGCGAAACTCCATTCAACCGAAGGACTTTTGGAACAGATAAAGGAAATTCTCGAAAAAAGCATTTCCGAAAACAATATTAAAAAAGAATAGGCTTATAAATACTGACCTTCATTGACCTGCTTTGGAATACGTTGTTTTATAAAAAATTACCTGCGATATGATAAATGAATATTAAAGCAAGTAAATTATAAAAAAAGAAAACAAGCAAAATATAAAATAATAATTAAAGTAAATAAATTATAAAATAATATTTAATTTGTACATTTAATTTGTACCCGTCGCGCCGTTTCGGCGCGACGGGGTTTTAATTTTAATCTGAAATTCTTAAAAATATTTTTAATATAAAGTTTCAATATAATTTATTGTTTATAAAAAATATGTTCTATAAAATTTAACTCAACGATAAATAAATAAAAATAATCAATAAAAAAGCGGATAAAAGTTTCAATTATGCCTGAAAATCCTTGCAAATATTGCGGCTTTATGCTAAAATATACGAGCAAAAAAATTCGCACCCGCGAGATTAGGGGCTTTCGTGTTTCCGAAAATATCTACTTAGTCGGAAATGTTGCCTTAAAAAAGGTCCGCGGGGAGGAAAAACGGAGGAATTTATCATGGCAGTTATCACAATGAAACAACTCCTTGAAACGGGAGTTCACTTCGGACACCAGACAAGACGCTGGAATCCCAAAATGAAAAAGTATATCTACGGCGAGAGAAACGGTAGTCATATCATCAACCTCGAACAGACCGTGGAACTAATCGAGAACGACGTGTATCCTTTTGTCGTTGAAACGGTAAAGCAGGGTAAGAGCGTGCTTTTCGTCGGTACGAAAAAACAGGCTCAGGACGCCGTTAAAGAAGAAGCCGAAAGATGCGGACAGTTTTATGTCAATTCCAGATGGCTGGGCGGCACGCTCACTAACTTCAAGACCATAAGGTCGAGAGTTGACAGACTCAACAAACTTAACAATATGGAAAAAATGGGCGAGTTTGACCTTCTTCCCAAAAAAGAAGTAAGCGAACTCAAAGCCGAACGCGACAAACTCGAAACCACCCCCGGCGGCATAAAAGAAATGAGAACTCTTCCGGGCCTTATGTTCATAGTTGACCCCGATCAGGAAGATATCGCCGTAAAGGAAGCGAGAAAACTCAACATTCCGATAGTTGCTATTACCGATACCAACTGCGACCCCGATTTAATTGACCACGTTATTCCCGGTAACGACGACGCTATAAGAGCGGTTAAACTCATCGCTTCCGTTATTGCCGACGCAGTAATAGAGGCAAATCAGGGCGAACAGTTCGATAAGGATATCGAAGAGGATAAAATTGCCGCTGATGAAGTAGGCGCGGCGGAAGAAGTCAAAGAATAATCTAAATAATCAGAAAAGGGAGATTAAAATCATGTTTTCAAGCAGTGATGTAATGGAACTCCGTAAAAAGACGGGTGCAGGTGTTGCAGATTGTAAAAAGGCTCTTACAGAAACCAACGGCGATATGGAAAAGGCCGTTGATTTTCTGAGAGAAAAAGGCATTGCGACTGCTGCAAAAAAAGCGTCGAGAATAGCCGCGGAAGGTATTGTTGCGGCAAAGGTATGCCCGGGCAAAGGCGTGCTTGTCGAAGTTGACTGTGAAACCGACTTCGTCGCAAAGGGCGACCAGTATAAGGCTTTTGTTGACGGTGTTGCGGATTATATTCTCGCAAACGACGTTAAGGATATAGACGCTCTTGTCAAAGCAAAAGAGCAGGAAACGATAGAGGCTACGGCTAAAATAGGTGAAAAAATTTCCATCCGCCGTTTTGTTAAATACGAAGCGACTGACGCGGTTATCGAAAGTTATATTCACATGGGCGGTAAAGTGGGCGTACTCGTTGAAGTTGCAGGTTGCACCTGCGACGGCGCAAAAGAACTCGCACACGATGTAGCCTTACAGATAGCGGCGGCAAAACCTCTTTATCTCAATGCTTCCGAAGTTCCCGCCGAAGTTTTAGAACACGAAAAGGAAATTTTAAGGGCGCAGGCGCTTAACGAAGGAAAGCCCGCGGCGATAGTTGACAGAATGGTAGAAGGGAGAGTTAAAAAATATTACGACGAATACTGCCTTTTGAATCAGGCGTTTG
>CALWBJ010000201.1 GCA_944376035.1 uncultured Clostridia bacterium
ATGCGGTATTGTCGGTACCAATGACAAAAATAAAAAAATATCAGGAGATATATTATGAATAATAACGTCCGTCCGGAAAACATGACCAGAATCAAGACAAAAGTGCTTGCAGACGCTTTTATCGAAAAAGAAATTAAAAATATCCGCGAACAGGTAAAGGATAAAAAAGTGCTGCTCGCTCTGTCCGGAGGCGTGGACAGTTCGGTAGTTGCCGCCCTTCTTATCAAGGCAATAGGTCAGAACCTCGTATGCGTGCATGTCAACCACGGTCTTTTAAGAAAAGGCGAACCCGAACAGGTTATCGAAGTATTCAAAAACCAGATGAACGCAAACCTGATTTACGTAGACGCAGTGGACCGTTTCCTCGATAAACTCGCGGGAGTTTCCGACCCCGAGCAAAAACGTAAGATAATAGGCGCGGAATTTATAAGAGTATTCGAAGAAGAGTCGAGAAAACTCACCGATATATCTTTCCTTGCACAGGGTACTATATATCCCGACATTCTGGAAAGCGACGGCGTCAAAGCACAGCATAACGTCGTAGGACTTCCCGAAGATCTTAAATTCGAACTCGTCGAACCGGTAAAACTCTTATTTAAAGACGAAGTGCGCGTAGTCGGAAAAGCATTGGGACTTCCCGACAACATGGTTTACCGTCAACCCTTCCCCGGCCCCGGTTTAGGAGTAAGATGCCTCGGCGCCATTACCCGCGAAAGGCTTGAAGCGGTAAGAGAGTCCGACGCCATCGTCCGCGAAGAATTTGCTAAAAACAATCTTGAAGGAAAAGTATGGCAGTACTTTACGATAGTACCCGATTTCAAATCGGTCGGAGTAAAAGACGGTAAGCGCACGTTCGCTTATCCAGTAATAATCGGTGCCGTAAACACCAAGGACGCGATGACCGCTACTGTCGAAAATCTCCCGTTCGAATTCCTTGAACATTTAACCGCGCGTATAACTTCCGAAGTCAAAAACGTAAACCGTGTGCTTTACGACCTTACACCCAAGCCGTCGGCAACGATAGAATGGGAATAATATTTGATTATTAACTCTATCACTCAATAACGTAAAAATCAACAATCAGGCGTCGCTGAAAGGCGCAAAAACTTCGAAGCAAACATCTTCCGTTTTACGGACGGATAAAATAAATACACTTAAAAGGTATTTTAAGATGAAAAAAACTTTTGTTACCGCCATGCCCGATAAAGCAGGCGCATTCTTAAAGGCAAGCGAATTTTTCGCTTGCCTTAAAATAAATATTACGAGAGTAAGTTACAATAAAGCAGTGGACACTCATACCCTCTTCATTGAAGCCGAAGGCAGTGAAAGCCAACTTGAAAAGGCTACGCTCATGCTCGAAAAAATAGGTTACCTTTCAACGGGTGATATGTCGAGCAACGTAGTCCTTCTCGAATTCAGGCTCGAGGACAAACCCGGAGAACTTCTGCGCGTTCTAAAACTCATTGAAAAATACGGAATGAATATTTCTTATATAAGTTCGCATGAGAACGGACTCGGATACCAACCTTTCAGAATGGGGCTTTTTGTAAACGACAAAGATAGTTTTTCCGAATTTTTGGCACATGCTAAAAAAATGTGTCCCGTTACCGAGATAGAATATAACCGTACCGAAGTTAATTTCGACAACACTATATTTTATAAAACATATGTCGATCAACTTTCTGCCGACGCGGGACTGGAAAGCGAAATAAAAAACAAACTCGCGGTAAACGTCAACCGCGCCATGCAGATTCTTGACGAAAAGAATGTTTCCCCTAAAACCGCGTTTGATAATATCGCAAAGTTTGCGGGATGTCTTTCGGCATATAAAGGCAGCCGTTTCCGTCCGAGAATCACAAAATATAAAATAACCGAAAACTCTTCGGTTACGGCGATAGAACCTCCTTGCGGAAGTAATACTTATATTTTGAATAGCGGCGAAGAATATCTTTTTATAGACAGCGGATATTCGGTTTACAGAGACGAGATGCTTGAAATATTCAATCGTATAACCGGTGATTTTTCAAAAATCATTAAGCGCGTTATCGTTACGCACGCCGACGTAGACCATTCGGGACTTTTATATCTTTTTGACAAAGTGCTTGTAAGCGATAAAAGCAGGGAGTGTTTTGAACTCGAACTTCTAAGCAAAAGAGATTTCAGAGAGCGCAATCCCCTGCATCTTCCGTATATAAGAATATGCAAACTGCTCACAGGCTACAATCCTCCGCCTGCGGATAAACTTGAAGTTATATGCCGCATAGAAGAAGACAACGAAAATCCCGTATATCTTTCCGGTGAATTCGATTTCGGTGAATTTCACTTTGACATATATTGCACTCAGGGAGGACATCTTGCAGGCGAAATCATTTTGGTTGACAAAACAAACAGGATTGTATTTTCAGGTGATGTTTATGTCAATGTTCACGGCTACACGCCCGAGCAGGAAGAGTATAACCGCTATGCACCAATTCTCATGACCTCGGTGGATACCAACCCCGAACTTGCGGGAATTCAGAGAAGAGCGCTCCTGAACATTTTAGGCCCTGGTCTTTGGCATATTTTCGGAGGACACGGCGGAGAAAAAGACATCGAAAACAAAAATAATCAATAGTATTAAATCTGTTTAATTTTTTTCATAATTAAATCGGTTGTATTTTCGGTTTAACTTGTTTCAATATAATAAAACGCTTTGAGATATCCCGTAAATATGCCCATAAGAGGCAAAAACACTGTTTCGCATTGAGATAAAACGCACCCGTAAGTTTATCCTACGTTCGGGTGCATTTTATTTCACTTTTTATAAATTATTTCCAATAATTAAGGCGCCCGTCAGAATGTGAAACACGGGCGTAATCTATATAATTTTTTATATATGCGCATACGTTTTCCTTATTTTATGATTCAATTTAACATAAAATAAAAACTGTTTTAATCATTTGATTTTTTGGTCTATTTCTTTTTCGGGAAACCAAAAGTTCTTAATATAACAATTTAACACTTTGCACTATTGATTTTTTTAATTATTGATAATATAATAAGTTAAACACAAATTAAAAATAAAATAATATATAAAATAAATATAAATAAATTATAAATAAAAACTTAATCTGACTTAAAACGGGAAAATAAGTATTATGAAACCTTTTATCGAAAATCTTGTCAACGACAACACAAAAAAATCACACGCTTAAATTTTAACTATTTCTTTTCGGCAACTGTTTTTATCATTCTTTTAAATATTATTTTACAGGCCGCAAACGCTCTAAAATACTTAAATGTTGTAGTTCTCCCGGATTGGAACAAATTTTCGGTCAACAACTTATTGCAATCGCTCTTCAATTCATACCTGCATTTTAACTGGCAGCATTGCCTATTAAATATGCTTTGTTTTTTCATAGCAGGGTTGTATCTCGAAAGAAAAATGGGTTCGATAAGGTTTATTATGTTTATTTTTATCCTGTCTATATTTACTGCATTCGCTTCGTCTACAAATGCTGTCTCTTTAAATTGGCGCGGTTTTTCAGGGGTGAATTACGGTTTATACGGATATATAATTATCGAATTTTTATTTGTTTTATTCAGAAAAAATAAGCGTACGCGGTTTAATATTATAATGGGAGCGGTTATAATTGCACTTATTTATTTTGCAATGTGTTTTTGCGGCGGAACTTCGAAAGTAGCGTTCGAATGGTATCCTTATGACCTTCTGAATAACCTGGGTCACGCAAGCGGATTTATAACGGGAATAATTTTCGGATTGTACGAAATGACAAACTCTTTATTAAAAAATAAATGTGAAAGTAAGTAAACATATTTATAAATAAAATTTGCGTAAAACATAGCATTTTCCATTCGGCGCCGCCCCGCAGCCGCCGCGGACATTCCGAAACCGTCTTTCGGCTTGCCAAGCACTCACTCGAAGGAAAACTCGTTTATATAAATAAAAAACCGAATTATTTTTATAAAAAAAGGTTCTGTGATAATTTCATTTCACAGAACCTTATATTTTTTAAGTTTAAGAGTTGAATTGAAAATTCAGTTTGATATTATATTATTTTGCATATTCGGTCGCACGCCATTCTCTTATGACGTTTACTTTTATCTGACCGGGATATTCCATTTCCTGTTCTATTTTCTTTGCTATTTCCTTTGCTAAGAACAAAGTCTGTGCGTCGTTAACCTGTTCGGGTTTAACCATTACGCGCACTTCCCTACCTGCCTGGATAGCATAGCATTTTTCAACGCCTTTGAATCCGCTCGAAATCTCTTCGAGTTTTTGCAGACGTTTGACATAGTTTGTCGTAGTCTCTCTTCTTGCACCGGGACGGGCTCCGCTTATCGCGTCTGCTGCCTGAACTAAAATAGCCTCTATCGTCTTAGGCTCAACGTCGCCGTGATGAGCAAGGATGGCATTTACCACGCTGGAATTTTCTTTATATTTTTTAGCAAGGTCGCCGCCTATCTGCATGTGAGTGCCTTCTATCTCGAAGTCAACAGCCTTTCCTAAGTCATGTAAAAGCCCCGCGCGCTTTGCAAGTTGTACGTCTACGCCGAGTTCGGTGGCCATTAGCCCCGCTAAATGCGAAACTTCTATCGAATGTTTCAAAACGTTCTGACCGTAACTTGTACGGAATTTAAGACGGCCTAATAATTTCACGATTTCGGGATGAAGTCCGAAAATACCGCATTCGTAAATTGCCGCTTCTCCCGCTTCCTTAATCTGATGGTCAAGTTCTTTCTTTACTTTTTCGACGGTCTCTTCAATTCTTGCGGGATGTATCCTGCCGTCCTGAATAAGTTTTTCAAGCGCTATTCTTGCAACTTCCCTTCTTACGGGGTCAAATCCCGAAACGATTACAACTTCGGGCGTATCGTCTATAATAAGTTCGATACCTGTCGCATTTTCGAGGGTTCTTATATTTCTGCCCTCTCGTCCGATAATTCTCGCCTTCATATCGTCCGAAGGAAGCGGAACAACCGAAACGGTTATTTCCGTCGCTTGCTCGGTACTGCATTTCTGAATGGCAAGACTTACTATTTCTTTCGCCTTTCTTTCGCCGTTTTCTTTGGCCTCCGCTTCTATGTTTTTAACCATTCCCGCGGCGTCTTTCTTTGCGTCGTCCACTATTGAGTCGATAAGTTGCTGTTTTGCCTCTTCCTTACTCATCTGAGCGATTTTTTCGAATTCGGCAATCATCTTATCGTGCTGAGCGTCGATATCTTCAATTTTTTTATCTAACTCGGCTTCCTTGGCCTTTAAAACGTTCTGCTGTCTTGTTGTCTCCTCGTTTCTGCGGAGAAGATTTTCTTCTTTTTTGTCCAGGCTTTCCTCTTTCTGATTGAGTCTGTTTTCCATTTTTTGAAGTTCTGAACGTTTTTCCTTACTTTCGCGTTCGAACTCGTTGCGTAACTTGATTTCCTGTTCCTTAGCCTCTAAAATGGCTTCTTTCTTAATAGTCCTGCTTTCTTCCCTTGCTTCGTCCAAAAGTCTTGCTTTCAGTTCTTCAAGAGTGCCATGTTCTTTTTTAAACCTTTCCGACGTTTTCTTCGCGCCGAAACGGTAAAATAAAAACCCTGCAACTGCCGCGGCTACTGCAAGCGCGGCAATAACTACTCCAATAAAAACGCCTGTATCAACGGATAAGAACAGGAAGCCGTAATTTGCATTAAACATATTACCCTCCTGTTATTGAAAACATCTTGTGCGAAAAACATCGCGCAAATTTTTATCTGATTATATTTTATAATAAATTTATGCGATTGTCAATAAATTGTCCTGCAATAAATCGAATCGTAATTGCAATATTTAAGAGTATTTTTTCAGGATTAAAATAAATCCCTTATTAAAAGCAATCTGTTTATTTTTCTGTTTATTAAAAAATTTTTAATTAAGTTCAATTAAGAGATTACCCAATGATTAAAAACCTTCGCTCTTATTAAGAGTTAACGTTTCCTTTGCGGGAGGCTTCGAGTATACGCGACTCAACCTCTGCAGCGACTTCGGGATTATTCTCGAAGTATTCAATGGCTTTCTCGCGCCCCTGCCCTATCTTCTCGCCGTTATAAGAGAACCACGAACCGCTTTTCTGGACTATGTCATACTGCATGCCGAGGTCGATAAGACAACTTCCTTTGGATATGCCTTTACCGAAAATTATATCGAACTCTGCGGTCTTGAAAGGAGGAGCAACCTTATTTTTAACTATTTTGGCCTTGGTGTGATTCCCGTAAGCGGCGCCGCCGTCTTTTAAAGCGTCGGTTTTTCTGACGTCGATTCTTACGCTTGCATAAAATTTGAGTGCTTTTCCGCCCGCCGTTACTTCGGGGTTACCGAACATTACGCCCACTTTTTCGCGCAGTTGATTGATAAATATAATGCAGGCTTTTGACTTGTTGGTTATTGCCGTGAGTTTTCTTAATGCCTGACTCATAAGTCTCGCCTGTAACCCGACGTGCGAATCGCCCATATCCCCGTCAATTTCCGCTTTCGGAGTAAGCGCCGCAACAGAGTCTACAACTATTACGTCGATAGCCTTACTGCTGACCAGGTGTTCGGTTATGTCGAGCGCCTGTTCTCCCGTATCGGGTTGAGATACGTAAAGTTCGTCAAGATTGACGCCGAGATTTTTGGCATACACAGGGTCAAGAGCGTGTTCGGCGTCTATAAACGCGGCTATTCCGCCTGCCTTCTGAGTCTCTGCTATTACGTGAAGAGCAACGGTAGTTTTACCGGAAGATTCGGGTCCGTAAATTTCAATTATCCTTCCGCGCGGTAATCCTCCCACACCTATTGCTATATCCAGCGACAGACAGCCGGTCGGCAAAACTTCAATAGCCGTATCGGCAGCCGACTGACCTAAACGCATTATCGAACCTTTTCCGTACTGTTTCTCAATCTGCGCAAGCACGCCGTCAAGTGCCTTTGCTTTGTTTTCATCCATATTCTTTTCCTCTTGTTATAATTTTTATAATTTTTATAATATTATAAATTTTTTATATTTATATTATTTATCTAATAAAATAATTATTTTTTTCGCTATTTTTTATTTTTATTTATTTTTTACTTATTATTTGATTTTATTTATTATTTTTATTTTTGCTTAGACTTAATTTTATATCTGCAATAATTAATTTATTATGTTCTTAATTTTGCAAATGAAAATTTATTTACAGGATATCATTATTTATTAATTTTTCTGAAAGCAGATTTTCAGAAAATTCAAATTGAAAATCAGAGTTTTTTAAGTTTACTTATGGCGAGGAACAATGCAGTATTTTTGGCAGTTTCGGTTATTTCCTCTCTTGAACCCGTTAGAAGGTATTTATAAACATGCACGCCGTCTTTCATGCCTATTCCTATATAATTCAGTCCGACGGGTTTATGCGTATCGTCGCTGGCGGGTCCTGCAATACCCGTTGTGGAAACGGCAATGTCACATCTCCCCGAAAGAATCAGTCCCGCCGCCATTTCGTAGGCAACCTGAGAACTGACCGCGCCCACCCTTTTAAGGTCTTCTTCTTTTACGCCGAGGCGACTTTTTTTACTGTCGTTACTGTAACAGACTATACCTTCGTCCACATACGACGAGGCTCCCGGATTTGCAATTACCGACGAAATTACTCTGCCGCCCGTAAATGATTCGGCAGCCGACATTTTCAGATTTCTGAGTTTCAGAATATCAAACAACCTCTCGCCGAGCGTAGTATCAAATTCCGCATAAATGTTATCTCTGAAACGTGAAACGATTTGTCTCACCGCGTTGTCAAAATCTTTTTTTTCACACTTTTCGGCAGATGTAAGATGAACGGTAGTGTCCCCGCAAACAGTTTTGAGACTGTAAAAAAACTTTTCGCCCGAAAATTTCCGTACTTCTTCGAGAGATTGGCTGAGCGCCGACTCGTCTCCGAAGTATTTTAACGTCAGTCTGTATGTTTTTATTCCGTATTTCGTTTCGAAATACGGTATTACATAACCGTCGCACATAGGAATAATTTGTTCGGCTTCCGACGGGAGAAAGACAAGCGAAAATTCATTGTCTTCAAGCATGAATCCCTGATAAGCGCCTTTAAGGTTAGGAACAACGGTAGCCTCCACAGGCATAAGTGCGTAATCCGCGCGGTAAATCCCTTGTGTGGATTTTACAACCGCCTCCGCAAACTTTGCGGCATTTTCGTTTTCGATTATTTCAGTTTCCATTACCTCGGCAATAATGCCTTTAATATCGAACTCTGCATTTTCTCCGAAAACTATCAGATTATCCGCGGTATCACGAAGTTCTTCAAGGCTGCGTTTAAAAGCAAGGTCGTCGGAAAGCGATAGCATTTCCACCCTTTCTATATCAATTCCGCCGCTTGTAAAAGCGCCGCAAACCGAAGATAAATATTCTGAATCAACGGGTTCTTCCGTGCGTTTAAAAAAAATCAGTGCCGTTTTCATTTTTCTGTTTTCTTGATTTGGATTTTTCTTTTTTCTATTCTATATTAAAATATAAATTAAAATAAAAAAGTAAAAATATAATAACTTTATTTGTTTTCTATAACTTAATTTAATCAGGATTTTTCTTTACTTGTAGTTGACTTTTCGTCTTTTAAAACGCCTTTATTTCTTATAAAACATTCAACGCCCGAAACAACCGTAAGCACTGCGGAAATGATAAGAAGAACGGTGCCTATAATATTTTCGATGCCGAACACTTCGGGAGTAATTTCTGCCGAAAAAAGTATGGCAACAATGGCTATATCCGTAAAAAACGTCTTTATTTTTCCCGACATATCCGCGCTTATAACCATCCCCTTACCCGCGGCTACCAGGCGGAATCCGCTTATAATCAGTTCGCGCGCAATAATAACAGCAACAAGAATACCCGCGTACCAAGGGAGAATAACCGTTCCCATTGGCGGAACCAAAAATAAAATCAATGCGGTTGAAACGAGCACTTTGTCCGCAATAGGGTCTAAAAATTTTCCAAAATCGGAAACGAGATTATATTTTCTCGCTATATACCCGTCCAGAAAATCAGTGAACGCCGCAAGCGCAAAAACCGCCGCGGAAACAGCAAAATTATAAGGTATTGCGGTTATATAATAAACTGCCGCAAACACGGGTATCATTATAATTCTTAAAACCGTTAATCTGTTCGGTAGGTTCATATTTTCTCTCCGTACAAGTCATATTCTTCGGCTTTTGTGATTCTTATATTGACGCGCTCGCCTATTTCCACAGGCTCGGAAGAGAAAAAGTAAACCTTTCCGTCAATATCAGGCGCGTTAAAATATGCTCGCCCGTAATAAACCATTCTTTCTTCGTCGAAACCTTCGGTATAAACGTTGAAAATTTTGTTTTTAAGCAGTTTAAAGTTCTCTTTGACAACTTTTTTCTGCACTGCATACAGTTTTTTCAGGCGCTCGGTCTTTACGCGCTCGGGTATCTGCCCTTCAAGTTTGTAAGCAGGCGTCCCTTTTTCTCGGCTGTATTTAAAAAATCCCGCGTTAAACAGTTTTGCTTTTTCAATAAACTCTTTAAGTTTTCCGAATTGTTCTTCGCTTTCGGTAGGAAATCCGGTTATAAACGTAGAACGTATCGCAATGCCGGGAATATCTTTTTTCAGACGCTCAATAAGAGTCAGATATCCTTCTCCCGTTCCCTTTCTGTTCATGAGTTTTAATATTCTGTCGTCGGCGTGCTGAAAAGGTATATCTATGTATCTGATAAGTTTTGGATTACCCTGAAACTCTCTTATAAGTTCGTCGGTTATATTTTCGGGATAGCAGTATAATAGTCTTATAGAATGAACGTTCTTTAACGCCGAAATTGCTCTTATAAGTTGCGGCAGACTTTTTTGGGACTCAAGATCTTTTCCGTAAGCCGTTACATCCTGCGCGACAAAAATAAGTTCGTCAATTTCCCCGAGATTTTCCGCTTCTTTAACGAGTTCTTCCATCGGCGCCGAGCGGTATTTTCCCCTGATATAAGGTATAAGACAATAAGTACAGTGATTAGAACATCCGTCGGCAATTTTAAGATAAGCATAGCCGTCGGTAGTAAGTACCCTTTCCGCGCCGCACGCATACCGAGGCTCGCCTACCGCGCAAACACGTTCGCCCGTATATATTCTGTCGATAACTTCCTGCAACCTGCCGTAATCCGAAACGCCTAAAAATGCGTCCGCTTCTTTTAGAGAAGAAAAAAGTTCACTGGTAAATTTTTGCGGCAAGCAACCCGTTACAATAAGTTTTTCCAGTTTATCCGATTTATAAGCCGCGGTCTGCAAAATCTCTTCAATAGCCTCTTTACGCGCCTGATTGATAAATGCGCACGTATTTATAATAATAATCTGCGCATCTTCAATGTCGCTTGTCAATACTTGTGTCTTTGCAAGGATTGCAAGCATTTTTTCGGTGTCAACTCTGTTTTTGTCGCAACCCAGAGAAATAACGCCTACCTTCTTGTTCTTGACCATGGCCCACCTTTAATAAATATCGTCGGAAGGCATCTGACCGAATCTTTGTTCAAATCCCTCTCTCGTCATAAGCACCTTACGCGCTTTACTGCCCTCGTTACCGGAAATGAAGCCCATTCTTTCCATTTTGTCAACCAGCCCGCCCGCACGGGCATAGCCTATCTGGAAACGGCGTTGCAGTTGCGAAATGGAAATAGTTCCCGAATTTACGGCAAGCGCAAGAGCGCGAAGGAAAAATTCGTTGTTTTCGTTGTCTTGCCCGTTTTCGTCTTCCGCGGCAGAAACCTCTTCCTGACGCGGTCTCACGGCGTTTTCCAGATACTCCGAAACCTCGTCGTCAAAATACGCTTTGTTATGTTCTTTGATATAAGAAACAATGTTATTTACTTCGCGGGTGCTTATATATGCCCCCTGATATCTTTCCACGCCCGGCATAGATGAGTTTTTATAAAGCATATCTCCGTTACCGAGCAGTTTTTCCGCTCCCTGTTCGCCGAGTATGGTCTGCGAGTCGTTAAAGTTCATTACCTTAAAAGCAATTCGCGAAGGCAGATTGGCTTTTATCGTACCCGTTATAATGTCAACCGAAGGACGCTGGGTAGCGAGCACCAGGTGTATACCCGCAGAACGCGCTTTCTGGGCAAGCGCTCTTATGCGGCTTTCAAGGTCTTTTTTACAACTTTCCATAAGATCTGCAAGTTCGTCTATAATTATTACGAGTCTCGGCATTTTCGGCACGGTTGCACTCGCAACATTAGCGTTATAGGCTTCTATATCGACGACCATGGCTCCGCATTCCTCAAACACCTTATAACGTCTTTCCATTTCGTCGTATGCCCATGTAAGGACGGCGAGCGCCTTCTTGGGCTCGGTGATAATTTCGTCAATCAAAAGATGCGGAATATGTTCGTATGCTCTGAATTCCACACGCTTGGGGT
>CALWBJ010000202.1 GCA_944376035.1 uncultured Clostridia bacterium
TCAGGCTGATCTATTGTATAAATCTTATCTATTCTGCCGTATTTCTTTTCGTCGAGGAAAGGGGTATCGCCCGCTTCCGAATCGAGAAGAACCGAATACTCCTTTTCTTCGCCGTATATCTTTTTTATAGCGCGCTGGGTACGTTCTTCTGCGGAGACATAGAATACGTCGTTAAAAATCGCGAGTATACCGCCTGAAACTGCCGCTATCAATAAAAGTACCGTTATACATTTAAACCATATATTATTAAATACACGATCCATTTCTGACCTCTTTTAGTTATCTTTAACGCTTTTCTTTTTGGTCTTGGTAAAACCGAAAGGCTTGTTAATTATTATCTTGTCTATAAGCGGGATTAAAAGATTCATCAAAAGTATTGCAAAAGAAACGGTTTCCATTCCCGTAGCCTGTCTTAATCCCGCAGTAAGTATACCGAGAAGGAAAAAGTAAATATAGTTGCCCGCTTTCGTGTTTGGGGTAGTAACATAATCGGTTGCCATAAAGAACGCGCCGATAATCAACCCGCCCAAAAGTATAGACGGCAAAAAGTAAGCAAAATTAAAGCCGTTGAGCGCTACGGTAAAAAGACCCGTTACCGCTATATAAATAAGGGGAAAGCGTATATCGATTATACGCATTGCGCAAAGGTAAACCGCTCCGATTATAAGAGCGAGTTTACATGTTTCGCCTATACAGCCTGCAAGGTTACGGCCGAGGAACATATCGAGAAGTGAAAGGGAAGACAAATTTCCCGATTCCAGCATGCCCGTAAGTTCTGTTGCGCCCGTAACGGGATTACCCGAAGGAAGTATCCATTCGGTTACCACAGACTGAAAGGAAATAAATATAAATATTCTTCCTGCTATAGCGGGGTTTACGAGATTTTTGCCTGTTCCTCCGAAAAACATTTTTACTACTATAATCGCGAACATACTTCCTAAAACAGGCGCATAAAGAGGATAGTTTACGCCGATAGTAAGTCCGACCAGAAGTCCCGTTACGCAAGAAGTGAAATCAAACTGAGCGCATATCTTTTTGAAATTCATTCCGCAGATAAGCAGGTAAACAAATTCGCTTATTACCGCGGATATCAAAGACAGAGCGAGAATAATCGCCGCAAGATAGCCGAAAAAGATTATTCCTGCGATGCATGCGGGGATTAACGCGACGCACACGTTTATCATAATGAATCTTGTCGTACGCGGCGCTTTTTTATGCGGGGAAGAGGAGTAAACTAACATTTGTCCGTTATTTTCCATTTTGTTTCGCCTCCTTGATTTTTGCTTTTGCGAACCTTATACTTTCCACCAATGCGCGTTTTGCGGGGCAGTTATAAGCGCATGAGCCGCATTCGATACAGTTCATCGCGCCGTATTTTTCCGCGCCGACAAAGTCCCCGGCGAGTGCGCAGGATTCTATGTACATGGGCATCAGACGCATGGGGCAGTTATTTGCGCAGCGGGCGCAGTTTATGCAGTTTGAGGGTTGTGCCACAGAGCACTCTTCGCCGCTTAAAGCGATAAGACCCGAGTCGGTTTTTGAAGCGAACTTCACTGTGTTTGCAAGCGCTTTACCCATCATCGGACCGCCGCAGACGAGTTTTACCGTGTTTTCTTTAAGTCCGCCGCAATATTTTATAATGTCTTCAAACGGAGTGCCGATAGCGACTTTGAGGTTTTTAGGACTGTTAATACCGAGACCGCTCACTGTCATAACTATTTCTGTAAGCGGTTTATTGAGTTCGATTGCCTCGTAACAGGCTATCATGGTTTTGATGTTCTGCACACAGCACCCGACGTCAAAAGGCATTTTGCCGACGGGAACTTTTCTGCCCGTAGTGCAGTATATAAGGTGTTTTTCACTGCCGACGGGATATTGTTTTTTAAGCGCCACTACTTCGAAACCTTCATATTTTGAAAATGCCTCCAAGGCCTCGGGTTTATTTTTTTCTATACCGATAATTATTCTTTTTACGTTAAGAGCCTTCGCAACATAATTTATACCCTTAAAGATATCATCGGTGCGCTCTAACATAAGCCTGTTGTCGCAGTTAAGGTAGGGTTCGCACTCGGCGCCGTTTATAACCAGAATTTCAAGCGGACTTTTAGGCGAGAGTTTTACTGCTGTCGGAAAGCCTGCTCCTCCGAGTCCTACTATACCTGCAAGACGTATTCTGTCAATAATAGATTGCGCTTCAAAATCCTTCATATCGGGGAAAAGGACTTCTTCGTTTTTGAAATCGTTTTCAATAACGATATACTTTTGTTTCTGTCCGACACCGTTAACGATTTCCTCTATTGACAGCACTTTTCCGCTTACAGAAGAATAAATGTTTGCGGAAATAGCACCGCTTTCTTTACCTATAATCTGACCTTTTTTAACCTCGTCTCCCGGAGCGACTACCGGGATTGCAGGAGCGCCTATATGCTGTGAAAGACTTATAAAAAGTTTGTTCGGCGCCGGCATTACCTCAATAGGACTTGACGCACATAAATACTTCATGTCGGGAATATGAATTCCGTAAGGATAATTTTTCCCTTTTCTGATACTCAAAGTGTTCTCCTCCGCAGGTTTTCCTGTCGATGAATTTTTTAGTTAACAAACAGAAATAAACCTATATATTTTTTGTTATCTTATTTGTGTCTTGTTTGAATTTTTTTATTTTATCTCTGGAATTTTTTTCTTATCTATCTTATATTCTTATATAATGTATTAAAAATTCTGCAACTGTCAGTAATTTTTATCGGTACGTTGATTTTTGCTTATTGCGTTAAAGTTTTTCTTTTAATGTTAATCAAAGTCAAAGTTTGTAATTTGCTGTTATTGACTATTTTTATTTTCCTCTGTACTCAAAGAGTTGTCAGGGGAGAGAAAATACTTATCGGGCAAAAATTTTACGATAAGAAAAACTATATAACCTACCGCGGCGCCTGTAATTATGCTTATGAGAGCAAGATAGGGGGAATATGCCATAAATTCGGGACTTGAAGTTACAAGACAGAATACCGCGTTCTGCGTAAGTGAATTTATGCACGCGCCGCAAATACTGACGGCAATAATTCCGAATTTTTCTCTGTGATTTAACAGTAATATCTGAACGGTCAGCGACAAAAGACCTGCGGGAAGAGAGTACATTAAGGATGAAAGTCCGCCCGAAAATGCGCTTCCTATTAAGATTTTCGCTATTAAAACCGCATAACCGTAACCGTTTCCCGCTAAGACCACCGCAAGCAGAACAAAGACGTTTGAAATTCCGAGTCTTGCTCCGGGAACGATAATCGGGGGAAAAAGATTTTCGATAAAGAAAGCGAGTGCGGCGAGCGCGGCAAAAATGCCCGATACCGCAAGTTTGAATACATGTTTTCTTTTCATGATTCACCCCGTAACGGGCGGTAAATATCCGTCGCCCAACGGAAGGACTTTTAGATTGTGCGGAACACATATTATAGCCCCTCCCGAATCCGAGAGGGGAGGCGTATAAACGCAGTCCATGCCCTTTGAGCAGTTACTGCTTATGACACGCACCGATTTTTCTTTATCGTTAACCGATAAAACATTGTAACTTTCTTTATTTTTGTCCGTATAGATTTTTACGGTAAAAACCCCGTCTTTTTTCCCTGAAACCTCAATATATTGTTTCCAGTCAATGTTTATTTTCTCTTCGCCTCCGTAAACGTAAGAGTAAATCTCCGTCTGACCTATAAGCACTTTAAATCCGCTTATAGGTGATGAGTTTACGGGAAAAACAAAAACACAGAAAAGCACTGCGACAAGAATCGCGCAAAACGAGTAAAGTATAATGTCAGGCTTATGAAAAATACAAATTTTTTTTAAGTTATTCTTTGTTTCTGCGTTTTTCAATCCGAATCTTCACCCAATACTATTTTATATAAACGCGTGTCAAAAGTCAACAGATAAAATCAATAAATAGTATAAGAAAATTGTTTTTTTACAATATATTGTAAAACTTTATATAGAATAATTAAATATACAATACTGCATTTGAAAAATATATGCCCCGTTTTCTGATGCAAACATCAGAAAACGGGGCGTAAAATAATCGGATTTTGAAGCATTTTAATTTAATACATATTATCAATTATAAAATTTCTGTATTAAACATTATTTAATTTATTCAGTTGACGTTAAAATTTCTTGCTCTTACCGCTAAAAGGATTGCATAATAGAGCGTGAATACGGCGAGAAGTATTATTATGTAAATTTCACTTGTGATTGCAAGCAGAGAAAAGGACATAAGAGTAGCGACAAATCCTGCGGTCAACGTGAAATCGGAAGGGGTAATTCTCTTTGCTTTTAATCCCGCGAAAGAAAGTACTGCCGCCGAAACGAAAGCAAGCGCCGTCAGAGCCGCTATGAAAACGGCAGGTATACTCGAAAGTTCGGGCATAAAAGAGTAGTCATTCCTGGGAAGAAGGGCAGAGAGCGCGTTCGTTCCGTAAAGTATTGTTACGGAAGCCGTAAATACAGCAGCCGCCGAAAGCATATAGAAAGGATTGAATTTGTTAAAAAGTTTATTGAAGTAACCTGTTTTCTCGCTAAGAGCAGGTTTGTCTTTTTTAAATCCCATTAAAATTACGCGGAGAATTACAAAAATCAGATACACACCGAGAACAATCGCCCAACCTGTAAGTTGATTGACGGCGCCGCCGTTTACGAGCAGAATGTCAAGAAGTGTTACGGGTATTACGAGTACTCCTGAAATAAGAACTGCGTCAAGCGCATTAACGTCTTTATCGGTAAGACATATAATAGCGTAAATCAGGCATAACGCTGCCGCTATCGCCGCAATATAGATTAGTATAGGATTATTTTTTATTCCCGCTGAAAGCGAAGGACGGAAAGTGTTGTCAAAAGCAAGGTAAGCGGCACAGATGAAAACCGCCGCAACCGCAACGATAAACAGTATTCCGAATTTTGCAATTACCTTTCTTACGTATGATGCGAAAGAATTTTTGCAGTCACATTCTTTTTTACCGGCGCGGCTGAAAACAATAAGCCTTGCGATAACGTAGATAAGTCCCAATACGAAAGCAGAAGCGAAAACTATTAAACGGTTAGTGGTAAGACCTTCCGTGCCGTATTTTGCAAGTATGTAAATAAGATAAGCGACAGCGAGAATGATTACCGCAAAACCTACCGAATCAGCCACATTTATTTTGTCGGATTTTATATTGATAATACAGAAAATTACTGCGGCAAGAGCAAAAAGACCTACAGTTATTGCGACAAATATAAATGTTTTTTCCATGGCTCTCAATTCTGCGATAAGATTGTACTGGTAAGCGGCGACGCAAGCGGTAAGTGCCATTGCCGCGAAAAAGAGTGCGGCAAGAAAATATCCGTTTCTGAAAAATTGGGGAAAGAATCCGGAATTTTTCCCGTCGTTTTGATTTTTAACCATAATAATCTCCTTAATCTTTTCCTTATAGTCCGCCGTAAAAATATAAACCTGATAGGCGGAAAAGGCAATAAAAATTTATTATATACATTATATAACGTAATCTTTGCTTTTTCAAGTCTTTTTTGTAATTTTTCTTTTTTTACTGAAAATTTAAAAAACAGGACTGCCATAAAAAGTCTTTATATGTAAATAAAGATTTTTATAGGTTAAAAAATTTTACTTGCAATATTTACTTAATTATTTTATAATTTAATTAAATAAAACCGATATAACCGACAAAAGCCGAAGAATAAAAAGATACTTATCTCGGAAAAAATAAACAAGCATGACCGATTTTTTTGAAAATGACAATTTGGAAATAACAGTCACCTCTGCGACGGGTGTGGAAAAAGTTACCAAAAGCGAACTTAAAAGGCTTTTCGGTAAAGACCTTCCCGCCAATCGCGGCGCCATTTCTTTCTGCGGCACCGCCGAAGACGTCGTTTCGTGCAATATGCGTCTTCGGACGGCAGACAGGGTATATGTGAAAACTGCGGAATTTTCCGCGCCTGATTTTGACAGTCTTTATGACGGGGTAAGGGCGGTGGACTGGCAAAGGATATTTCCGAAGGACGCCTTGATTAAAATTAACGGCAAATGCCATAAAAGTAAACTTTTTGCTATTTCCGCGTGTCAGAGCGTAATAAAAAAGGCGATTGCGGACAAACTTTGTTCGGTGTATAAAATGAGTTCGCTCCCGGAGACGGGCGGGGAATATTCGTTAGAATTCAGAATAGAGTCGGACGTTGCGCGTATATTGCTCGATACGAGCGGGACGGGACTTCATAAGCGCGGATACAGAGATTTAGTGGGCATAGCGCCTATTAAAGAGACGCTTGCCGCCGCGCTTGTACTCCTATCGGATTTTTATTTCGAGCGACCGTTTGCCGACCCTTTCTGCGGCTCGTGTACGATACCGATAGAAGCGGCCATGATTACATTAAACATTGCTCCCTGCATTACCA
>CALWBJ010000203.1 GCA_944376035.1 uncultured Clostridia bacterium
AAAAAAATTGCCGACCGCAAGGATTTCCCTTACGGTCGGCGACTCTTATTTCCTGGTGATTGTTATGCTCTCGACTATGCCTACTTTGAGGTGGAAATCCAGGGTATAAGTATTTCTCACAACCACGTTTTCGACGATGGCACGGAATATCTCTCCGTTGTACTTGTCCAAACTCCCCACATCACTTAGTGCGGTCGTTATCTGTTCCACCCTCATCATTGCCAATTTTGCCGAATTTGATTTACTCTCGAGTTTCACTCTCCTTTCAGATAACTCCTGTATCGCTTTTTCAATCGCCATCCCACGTTCGTTGTACTCTTGGTCGAAAATTCTCCCCGCCCTTTTTTCTCGGAGCAGTTCGAGCATTTCTGTTTGGCGAACCTCTATTTGGAGGAGTGTCTCATTGATGTCCTCCGCTATACTATCATCGAGTGAGGATACTATGTTCTCTTTTAAGGTGTCCGATATTTCTTTGAAATCCCCAACGAGTGCTTTGAGCATTTCAAGGAACGCCCCCTCTATTTCCTCCTCTTTCAGATAGGTCTGACTGCACGCCGTCCCACCCTTTATCTTATGTGTCGGGCATACCCATGTATAAATATATTCTCCCTTGCAGTATTGAGCGTGTCTTCTATAATATGCCCCACACTCTCCACATATTAGCCTTTTGCTGAAAGCATACTTACTACCCTGCCTTTAACGTGGTCGGTTTCGCTGAAATCTCTTCCGTTTCATATCGCTCGCCAACCTCTTTGCTTGGCGGTCCCGCCTTGAGCCACTCCGTAATCGTGTGTCGAAATTGCTCTGGTGAGTACCCGTCTTTCATTACCAACCGTGCCGATAACACTTTCATGGCGGTTTCCTCCTTGCTCATAGGATACCACAAATCATCTCTATAGTCAATTTGAAAGGGTTCTCAAAGGGAAAGTAAAGCCGCTCATTTCTCGATATGTTCCCACAATCAAATCCTTTTTATTGTCTTAAACTGCCCAGAAAAATACATAAAGTCTCACGGCTTTACTCTTCTTTGGATAAAGAAAAATCACCTCTCATGCCTTATTAAAGACATAAAAGGTGATTTTTTACCCCGATTTGACCCGAAATTGGCTATTTCCTTTCGAGACAAACCAGAGTTTCAACATGTTTTGTCTGAGGAAACATATCAAATGGCTTGACGCATCTTATTATATATCTTTCCTTATAGTCGTTAACTCTCTTAATCTCACCGTTAATATATTCAAGCGAACCTACAAGCAATCCGACGTCTCGCGCCAATGTTGATGGTTTACACGATACATATATAATCTTTTCTACACCGCTTTCAATAATTGAGTTTATTACTCTTATATCACAACCTTTTCTCGGCGGATCCAAAACAAGACATAACTTATTTCCCTTAGCGGTTTCATTTGTAATTATGTCTGGCATAATATCCTCGACTTTTCCAAGATAATTCGTTATCTTTTCGGAAAGTCCATTACTCTTTGCCAGTTTATTAGCACAATCAACTGCTTCTTCAACTATCTCTATTCCGATAACATGTTTTGAATTTTTTGCAAGAATGGCAGTAAGAAGTCCTGCCCCGCTGTATGCATTGATAACTACTGTATCATCGTTATCACCGATCATTTCTTTTACACAAGAATAAAGTTTATATGCGATTTCATCATTTACCTGCATAAAACTTTTTACACCTATCTTATGCTTTATACCTCGTGTATCAAGTATATATTCGGGTGGACCGTATTTTAATATGAACTCTTTTCCGTATATAACATTTGATAATGTATTATTTATATTCAAAAACAAAGAAAATTCAGATTTTAATTGTTCTTTTAATAAATCTATTAACCTGTTTACTCCTTTTAATGGTTTATTTGTAATTACGGCAGTAATAATCAGATTTCCACCCACATCTTTAACGGAAATTTCTCTCAAATCACCTTCATTGGTTTTAAAATCATAGCCTTTAATATTAAATTCAGATATGTATTTTTCAAAAGCATTTATAATCCCAGATGTCCATTCAGGATTTATAGGACAATCTTTTATAGGAACAACCCTATGAGAATTTTCAGCGTAAAAACCTATTTTAGTTCCTTCGTCTGTATACTGAACAGGTAATTGAAGTTTGTTTCTGTAACCATATGTTTTTGTACATTTTATAGCCGGCTTGACATCGACGTCTAAACCGGCAATTTTTTTGAAACATACGCGTATGATTTCTTCTTTAACTTTTAATTGAGCCGCATAACCCATGTGTTGTAACTGACATCCGCCACATTTCCCGAAAACTTTGCATCTTGGCCTTACTCTGCAATCCGCAGGAGTATATACTTCAAGTAATTTTCCGTAAGCAATTTTTGATTCAACCTTCAAGACTTTAAATTGTATTTTTTCCCCTGTGAGTGAAAACGGTACAAAAACGGTTTTCCCTTCATGAGACAGGATCCCTTCGCCATTCATTCCGATTCTGAGAACCGTGTCTGTAATAATATCATTTTTATTCATTTTATTTTTTTAAAATTTTCCCTAAATATCTATCTATAATCAATTTTGAAAGAACAATAAATCTGTCGAATAAAAAATAAAAAACGACGCCTGCTAACGCTACAAAAAATAAAATATAATTTAATATAAATTCCGGCAAGTCGCTGAAAGGTTGTCCCATAATTTCAGTATAATAAAAATATATTCCGAAACAGATGGCTACACACCATACCAGTCCGATTAAGAGACCTGCTATTTTATTAAAATTTTTTTCCGCCATTTTGCATTTAATAATAGGATAAACTCCGAAAAAAGCAATATAAGACGGAAAAACAATTGACATTATATTGAAAGAACTGAAAATAAAAGCAATGATCCCTCCTGCCAAAAAAGCAAGAACACTTCCGGCATATGAATTATAATATGTAGGTAATAAAACAAATACAGAAGCAATAACCACCGAAACGAGATCAAAAATAGAAAAATACGCTCCGATGGTTAGAAATATTGCTATAAAACCGGCCGATATAGCAGAAATCGCTATAACTTTGCTTTTCATTTTATCTGCAACCGTTACAAAGCATGTTTAAACAACACCATGTTGCGCAGCATTCCGCCATACTTCCGCAATCGCAACCGCCCATCTGTCTGTTATTATTATATTGCGGGTCGTTTGCATCCTGACTGAAACCGGCGTTGCCTGAATGAAACGCCTTTTCGTTGTATTCCATTTTCTGTTTCAACTTAGTATATGCGTCACCGTATTTTGTATTGTGCGGATCCATATTCATGGCAATTTCAAGTTGTTTCTTGCTTTCATTGGTCCAGTTCTTCTTATAAAAGATAACGGATTGCAAATAGTGCCACTCGGCATTTCTCTCGGAAAAATCGTCAAGTCTGCTCTGTGCAGATTCAATTTTCCCGTCTTTAATCAAACGTTCTATTTCAGAAAAATCAAAATTCATCGAGTCAGAAGATTTTGAGCCCTTTTTCAGTTTCGCTTTGATTTCGGTATAAGCAGTTTCGAGCTTTGTGAGGTTTCTTGCCGCCTCGTTTCCTATCTCCCCTTCATAAAACCGTTCACGAGAATATTTACTTTTAAGTTCACTATAAGCGCGATCAATTTCTTCTTCGGAAGCATCCTCAGACACGCCTAAAATTTTGTAGTACTCTTGCATTTTTTATCATTCTCCATTATTTGTATTGTTTGTTTTTTCAATCCGCATAACAAAATATTGTCTGTCAAATCATGATTAAAGCCATATTTTAATTTTTTTGCAGAAGTGCTGATTTCGGCAAGCATAGTCGTAAAAATATATTCAATTTCACCTCTATGAATATTAACAAGATCTTTTTTACTTTCCGCATCAGGAAATGCATTTATAAACACATTAAAATTTTTTTTCTTTTTATCCTTATCGAAATCATCCAAGGCGTCTATTAAATATATCCATTTACCTAAGTTATAAGCTATAATTCTTACATTTTCATCAGACTTTTCGCCTAGTATCTCATTGACGACATCAGTTATTAAATTTCCGAAAGGGTCTGCCGCCCTGTCTACACTGTCTCCTCCGATCTTTTCGTATTCGGATAATTGAGAAAGTCTTACTCTTACAATCTGTTCAAGTTCCGGCTCTTTTGCCGCCGCTTTTTTGTAAGAAGATTTAAAAAACGAGCGTTTCAATCTCCCCTTCCCTGAATCCATTACATCGTCGTCCAACTTAAAATACGCAAGAATTACATTCAAAGCCGCTACTCTACTTGTAAGATCATCACTAGCAGCGACAGGTCTTTTAAAAAACCAATGAATCAAACAACGTTGCCTTTCGATTTTAACGTCTTTACTTTCCAGATTATGAAGAAAAACAGACAAAAATGTAGTATCGTAATTTAGTGTAAATCTTGCTTTATGTCCGCAAGTTCTCCCTATACTTTTACATAGTCCGCAATACATCGCTTTATAAAGAACTGTATCTTTGACGTACATATTAGGTATATCGGTTTTTACGTAACCAAACATTATTTACCCTCTTTTTCTTTGTAAAAGTCCGACTTTTCTGTAAACTTTATTTAAAGTTTTATAAGCCAGAGCGGAAGCGCGTTGCGCACCTTCAGATAAAACCGAATCAAGATAGTCTTTATCTGACAAAATTCTGTTCTTTTCAGTTCTTATAGGTTCTACAGTATCTGCAACCGCTTCGCCGACTCTGAGTTTAAAATCAGAATACTGCTTTCCATCAAATTCCTTTTCAGCCTGTTCGACAGATAAACCTGTAACCGCAGAATAAATTGTAAGCAAATTACTTATTCCGGGTTTATCGGGCGAACATATAATTTTGTTATCACTATCGGTAACCGCACGTTTAAATTTTCTTATTATGGTATCCTTATCGTCATCCATAGAAATAAAAGCATTAAGATTGGAATCCGACTTGCTCATTTTTTTTGAAGGTTCGGCAAGCGACATAACTCTCGCTGCCGTACCGGAAATATAACCGTCGGGTATTTTAAAAGTTTCACCGTAACGGTTATTGAATCTTATTGCTAGATCTCTCGAAAGTTCAAGATGCTGTTTCTGATCGGCTCCTATCGGAACAAGTTCTGTCTGATATAAAAGTATATCCGCAGCCATAAGAACGGGATAATCCATTAGTCCCATATTTATATTATCTTCATGTTTTGAACTTTTATCCTTAAACTGAGTCATTCTTGAAAGTTCTCCGGGATAACTTATAGTGTTAAGAATCCAACACAGTTCGGCATGTGCGGGAACATGAGACTGTACAAATAACACCGATTCTTCGGGATTTATTCCGCATGCAATATAAAGAGCGGCCAATTCATAAGTGTTTTTTCTTAATACCGACGGTTCTTGCTTTACGGTAAGAGTATGAAGATCCGCCAGTGAAAAAATACTCTTGTAGTCGCTTTGAAGTTCTTTAAAATTACTCAGCGCCCCCAAATAATTTCCTATTGTTAAAATACCGCTGGGTTGAATTGCACTGAATAACACCTTTTTTTGTTCTATATTTTCTTTTTGTTCTGAAATCATTTTAGCACCGTTTTATGTAATAAAAGATTGAAAATTATTTTTCCGCAAAAGAAATAACTGATCTAAGCGCTTCGCTCTTTTCGATGATACCGTTAAAACGAACGCTTTTGTTTTTAAGTTCAAGTATTTTGTCCGGAACAGGCTCGGCAGTTTCCTTGGATAATTTATCTGCAGCTTTAAATGGATCACGCTCGTTTTTACCCGTTATAGAGTAAAGTACGTTCTGAGAAAATTTATAAGGGCTCGCCGTAGATAATATAACCGTTGCATTTTTAGAATCGGAATAACTTAAAAAACTGTCTGCAACGTCAACCGCAACCGAGGTATGAGGATCAAGGACATATCCGCATTCCTCAAAAAATCCCGAAATTGTAGCGCGGCACTCGTCTTCATCACAATAATCGGCAAAGAAATCTTTTTCAAGAATATTCAATTCTTTTTGTGAAATATTATATCTGCCCTCTTTTTTAAGCTCGGCCATTCTTTTACTTGTAATATCTGCATCCCTTCCGCTGAGTTCGAATACCAGTCTTTCAAGATTGCTTGAAATTAAAATATCCATAGACGGAGACATTGTTTTATAAAATTCTCTGTCGGCGTTGTATTCTCCGTCGGAAAAGAATTCAGTCAGGACATTGTTGGAATTTGACGCACATACAAGTTTATCAACAGGCAACCCCATGCGTTTGGCATAATAACCCGCCAGAATATTTCCGAAATTTCCCGTGGGCACAACGAAGTTTATTTTATCGCCCAGTTTAATTTCTCCGTTGCTGACCAAATCGAAATAAGCAGAAAAATAATAAGCAATCTGAGGCGCGAGCCTGCCGAAATTTATAGAATTGGCACTTGATAGAACACAATTTCTTTTTTTAAGTTCGCCTGCGGCTTCTGCACTGGAAAATATATTTTTTACCGCCGTCTGACAATCGTCAAAATTTCCTTTAACAGCCACGACATTGACATTATCTCCTTCCTGAGTGCACATCTGCAACTTTTGCATATCGCTGACGCCGTCGCTGGGATAAAATACCATTATTTTTATTCCGTCTGCATTTTTAAAGCCTTCAAGCGCCGCCTTTCCTGTGTCACCGCTCGTTGCGACAAGTATTAAAATATTATCTTTAATACCGCATAAATCTGCTCCTTTGCGCAAAAGATACGGTAAAAGCGTAAGCGCTATATCCTTAAAAGCAAGCGTAGGTCCGTGAAATAATTCGAGTATATAAAAATTTTCTCCCGTTTTTACAAGCGGCGCCGGTTCGCCGTTTTCAAATTTTGAGTAAGCGGATTTACAGGCTGAAAGCAACTGATCATAATCATATTCCGTTAAAAATTTACTTAATACCAGACAAGCCGTTTCGGCATAATCCATTTCAAGCAGATTTTCAAATTCACCGCCCATATCAGGAAAAATTTCGGGTACGAACAACCCCCCGTCGTCAGCGAGACCTTTTGTGATAGCCTCTGCGGCATTTTTTGCAAAACTTTTGCCACGCGTACTTATAAATTTCATATTTGCTCCATAAATCGGGAAATACCTTTAATTTAATAAAAATATAGAAGCCGGAAAACTTCCGACTTCTATTTTACTATATTTTGACTATAAAAATCAACTATTCGACGTACTTTAAAACAAAATCGGGCAAATCTTCCTTACTTGCACTGCAAGTAACGACAAAATGTACTCCGAAATCCTTTTCAAGTTTTTCCATCGCGGAAAAAATCCCTTCAAGTTCGGACAGAGGTTTATTTGTTATTCTTGCAATTCCGTCAATATAAATATATTCATTATCGCCGCTAGCCGCAACTATGCCTTTTAAAAATCCCCTGAAACCGTCACTTCCCTGAATGGCAAACTGAGTTACGTCAAGAAAGCGAATCTGATATTTTAAGTCATATGTATATCTGTTGGTATCCGTTATAAAAACAACATGACCCTTGGCGTGCTCGAGAGTATCGTTTGCATGTTGTATAATGGCTTTTGTTTTGCCTGTGCCCTTAGGTCCGTAAATAATTTTCATGAAAAAATTATCCTCCTCAATTTTCTCTTAACTATATTTTATAATACTTTTAAGAAAAATACAATAGGTTTTTTAAAATTATTCGGCAAAAATCAATAATTTTTTATGAAATTCCTTATCGCACATCATTATCATGGCGTCAAGTTCATCATCGCCCATTACACTGCAGCGTCCGTTTTCATACTCTTTATCAATCAACGCTTTGATTTTACCTACAATTTCATGAGTTTTTTCAATTCTGTGTTCTTTCGGAAGTTCGTAATACTGATTTATCCAATACGCAATACCTGCAAGTCCGCTCGTATTATTTATTGACACATGCATAGGACGGTTAAGAAGTTTGGACGTATCGAAAATATTATATATTTCTTCATCTTTAAGCATACCGTCCGCATGAATTCCCGCTCTGGTAGAATTGAAACTTCTTCCTACAAACGGCGTACGCGACGGAATTACATAACCGATTTCCTTCTCGAAATAATTAGCGATATCGGTAATAGCGGTAAAATCCATACCGTCAGAAGTTCCGCGGAGAGAAGCGTATTCAATAGCCATTGCTTCAAGAGGACAGTTACCCGTCCGCTCTCCTATGCCGAGAAGTGAGCAGTTGGCGGCCGAACAGCCGTAAAGCCATGCAGTAGAAGCATTGGTAACCGCCTTATAAAAATCATTATGCCCGTGCCATTCAAGCATTTCACTTGGAACTTCGGCATAGTGCCGAAGTCCGTAAATAATTCCAGGAACACTTCTCGGTAAAGCGGCGCCCGAGTAATTCACTCCGAATCCCATAGTATCGCACGCCCGGACTTTTATTGGTATTCCGCTCTCTTTGGATAGTTTCATGAGTTCGCTTGCGAAAGGAACGACAAATCCGTAAAAATCCGCGCGGGTAATGTCTTCGAAATGACATCTTGGCCTTATCCCCGCTTCAAGAGCGTCTTTCACTATACCGAGATACTTATCAAGCGCCTGAGACCTGGTCAAATTCATTTTTTTGAAAATATGATAATCGGAACAACTTACGAGTACTCCGGTTTCTTTAAGTCCCATTTCCTTGACAAGCTGAAAATCTTTTTTATTAGCCCTGATCCAACTTGTAACTTCCGGAAATTCCAGCCCTAATTCCTGACAAGCCCTTACGGCTTTTCTGTCCTTTTCAGAGTAAAGAAAAAATTCAGACTGACGAATTATGCCTTTTTTACCGCCTAATCTTGACATAAGTTTAAATACTTCTACGATCTGCTCAACAGTAAACGGAGATGTAGATTGCTGTCCGTCACGGAAAGTAGTGTCGGTAATCCATATTTCATCAGCCATTGCCATCGGAACATGACGAGAATTGAATATCACTTTAGGGACCGATTCGTATTCGAAGATATCTCTGAAAAGTTGAGGCTCGCTTACGTCCTGCAAACTGTAATTATAAAATTTTTCTTCCAATAAATTTGTTTTTGAATTCCTGTCTATCATAAATTATTTAAGTTCCTTTATAAAATCAATTAATCTGTCAAGACCCTCTTTTATATCTTCAATAGAAATAGCATAAGAAAGGCGTATGCAGTTGTCATCTCCGAATGCAATACCAGGAACGACAGCGACACCCTTTTTCAACGCGCAATCGGCAAAAGAGAGAGAGCCTGTTATTTTCTGACCTTCAAAAGTCTTCCCGTACAGCGCTGAAATATCAGGGAAAATATAGAATGCACCTTTGGGTTCGGGACATATAATTCCCTCTACTTCTTTAAGCCTGTCATACATATATTTTCTCCTTTCGTCAAAAACTCTCTGCATCTCGTTTCTAAATTTTTCGCC
>CALWBJ010000204.1 GCA_944376035.1 uncultured Clostridia bacterium
AAGTTTACCCGATATTTACGGAGTAGTTATGAAAAGAATTTTTTACGGACTGTTGATTTGCGTTTTATCGGTCTCGGTATGTCTGGGGCTTGTTGCCTGCGGGGGAGTGAACTGGAACGCCGAAAAGGAAGTTACGCTGAAAAATCCCGGCGAGGTAAAGACAGAGACTCTCGGCGGATTTATTGCGGAGACGGACAATTATATTTACTTTATTAACGGTATAGGCACTTCGTCAGCCGACAATACATTCGGTGCGCCGGTCAAGGGCGCGCTGCTCGCGGCGGACAAGTCCGATCTCAGCAAATACTGTGTTGTAGTGCCTAAATTGTTTGTGGCATCCGATTATAACGCAGGCGTATATATTTACGACGGTTACGTTTATTACGGTTCGCCTTCTACCGAAAAGAATTCTTCGGGCGCGATAGCGAGCGACGAACTTGTTTTTCAGAGAACCAAACTTGACGGTACGGGTACCGAAACTTATTTCACGGCAGGCTCTCTTTCCACCGAGTACAGGATAGTAAAAGGTGCTGACGGTGCGGTGTATATTATTTATTATGATACAAGCAAAACAGCCCTTATAAGTTACAATACTTCCACAAAAAGCGCGATAACTATCGCAAAGACTGCGCTTGACGTTGACAAGGAAGCGCTTGCGGCATATAAGTTTGTAGATAATTCTGCCACCGGCGAGGTTGCGGTTATTTATACAACCACCGTTTACACAGACGAATATAATGCCAAGGAAGCGGAGTCTGATTCTTATACGAGAGAAACCGCTTCATATAATAAAGTTTACGCATATAAAGCAGGCGACGCGGTAACGGGTGATTGCGCAGGTAAACAGGTGCTTACGGGCGAAGGCAGTATTCCCAAAACTTACGAAATAACCCTTGTGAAAAACGGATACGTTTTCTATAAACAGACCGATTCGACGGCGATAGGCGATAAAACTTTTGCTTTGAGCGTTGCGGATTTTTACGCGGGTAATGCGGGAGTTGAGGTATATAACCCCGACAACGCGACCGCAGACGCAGTGATAGTATCTCTCGGAGCGGATGAAGAAGTTTATATTTTAAGCGAGTCCAAAATCATAAGAACAACCATAATTTCAAACAATATGCTTACCGAAAAGACGGTTGCAAAATGCGATACCATAAGCAAACTGCTCTTCAAAGACGGCATATATATGTATTATATCAATACAGACAACCAACTTGCGAGAATAAATATAGACGTTGAAAGCAGAGAAGAACCCGATGCCGTCGAGAGCGATTACGAAGAACAGCGGGTTTCCGAAGGAACGGTTGCGACCACATGGTTTGCGCCCGAAATCGTTGACGGGAAAGTGTTTTATTGCGATAACTCTTCTTACGGCGGTTCGTATATCAAATATGTAAGCCTTTCGGAAGCAGTAAAGACCGAGGAGAGCGAGAACGAAGAGGGAGAGACGGTTGAAACCTATTATCTTTCCAATCAGCAATTCCTTGCCGAAGGAAAGATGCTTGACGCAGACCGCGCGTCCATCGCAGAAGCCAAAATAAACGCCATAACAAACGCGCTCAAAGACGGAGAATTGGTTCTTGACTATACGACCGAAGACAATAAGACCACAATGGAAGAAATATATGCGGCAAGAACCGCTTATGACGCTCTGCCCGACAGCGCGAAAAAACTTGTAAGCGAAACGGCAACCGACCTATTGAAAAAATATGAAAAAGCGGTGGAAATAAGTCTTATTCTTGAAGACCTCGAAGGGTTTGAGGATCTTGACAAGGCAGGAAAGGACGCGCTGAAGACCGTTTACGAAAACGCTAAAAAGGCTTTGGAAGACCTCAAAAACTCCGAAGAATTCGATTATCAGGAAATTCGCGATCTCGTTCCCAATAACTATAATTACGGTTATCAGGAAGCAAATAAGTATTTTGATAAAGAGTCGGAAGAATAATAAAAGACGGATTAACGAAAACCACGTGGCAAATTTTCAGTCAATATAAATTTGTTTTGGTTGCGATTTTTGTTAAACGTCATAAAAAAATTATATAATAACGCCGCTGAAAATCTGAAAAGATTTTCAGCGGCTTAAATTTTAAATAAAAATAGATTTGAAATTAACTTTAATTAAGATATTTAAATACATGCACGCTGTTAAATAATAAAAAATAATTATTAATAGCAGCAAAAAGGGAACTGCAAAAAGACGGCAAAATAATAAAAAGAAAGTAAATCGCAAAAAAGCAACGGTAAAATAATTACAAAAAAAAGTTATGCGCCACAAATGCAACGGTAAAATAGTTACAAAAGAATGGTAAGACAATCGCAAAAGAAAATATGCTCAAATAATTGGTAAGAAATTTATTTTTATTTTATTGCTTCTTGTTATTTATAATTTTTGATTTTATACACGATTTGTGCCGGTATTTCTGTCGCTTAAAGAGTTATTTGGTAGAATTTGGCAAAAAACTTATTTATGTACAAAATTCGACAAAAATTTTATACAAAATTAAAATATTGTTCATAATTATTTGAATTTTGCAGGAAAATGTTGTAAAATAGTATATGTCAATCGGACAAAAAAGGAGTAGTTTATGCAAAAAAAGACGATATTTTTACTGCAAGACACCAAAGAGTTGAACGAGCGTTTGACTAAATTGTTTTCGGAAGATGAAACATACGAGGTTGTAGGTTCGGCAACCGACGGTATAGCCGGGATTTCAATGATTACCGCGACAAAACCCGATTTTGTCATTACCGAACTTGTTCTTCCGGGATATGACGGTCTTTGCGTAATTGAAAAAATCAAGTCTCTGAATCTTAAATGCAACGTTATAGTATTAAGCGCGCTTTGCAGAGAAGAAATTATAGGCAAATGCATTGCTGCGGGAGCCAAGTATTTTATGGCCAAACCTTTTAATTTTTCGTTATTGAAAGAGAGAATGTCCGAAATGGACGAAGAAAAAACTCAACCCGTGATTGAAGAAGTATCCGAAACCAAGTTCAGGAAAACTTCTCTCGACGAGAAAATAAGCAAGATTTTTATAAACGTGGGAATTCCGCCGCACATTAAAGGTTATTCTTTTTTGCGTGAAGGCGTAAAAATGGCGGTGGAGGATCCCGAAATAATAAATAACATTACAAAGAAACTTTATCCTATGATAGGCGAAAAATACTCCACTACCGCGAGTAAGGTTGAACGTGCCATACGACATGCCATAGAAGTTGCGTGGAACAGGGGCAGAATAGACAGCATTAACGGTATTTTAGGAGTAAGAGCGTACATCGGAGCAGAAAAGCCCACTAACGGTGAATTTATTGCGCTTGTCGCAGATAAAATGCTGCTTGAAAAGGCCTGAAAACTTTTTAAAATTTTTTAAAAATCTTTTGAAAAACAGTTTACAAATCCTATATATGTATATATAATATACTGCAAGTTGATTAAGGTGTTAACAACACGGCTTTCAACTTAATATATATGATATATAAAAATATATGGAGACGTTATGCCGGGAGACTATATTAAATGTCCGAGATGTGAACTTAACTACATTCACAAAGACCAGGAATATTGCGACGTTTGCAAAGCAGAACTGAAAAAAGGTCCGCAACTTGTTTTTGCGGTTGACGATGACGACGAAACGGAAACAATGGTATTGTGTCCTATATGTCATCATAACTATATAAAGCCCGAAGAGTCAATGTGCGCTAAATGCGCCGAGGAAATGGACTACAAGAACGGTCAGGTCGATCTCGATAAGGACGAAGAGTGGAAGAATTTCCTTGACGAGGATGACGACGAGGATGAGGAGAGCGAGGAGATGCTTTCTCTTTCCAAACTTGCCGAAGAAGAGGGATCCGAACTTTTCGACGAGGATGAGGAGGAGGAAGACCTTGTGTCTGAAGAATCCGACGAGGCGGATGATTTTGAAATTCCCGAAATCGACGAATCGGATTTTGAAGAGGATGACGAAGAGGAAGAAGACGACGAAGAGGGAGACGACGAGAATTTTTAATTTTAAGAGTATAAAATTTTTACCTTAGGGTATAAATTCTATATGATTAAAAATAACAGTTCTATAAGTCAGGTAAAGGAAACCATAAAAAAACTTCAACTTAAAAGCGTTGAGGTAACTTTCAATCTCGGTCGGAACAAAGTGATAAGTTTTTGCGGGAG
>CALWBJ010000205.1 GCA_944376035.1 uncultured Clostridia bacterium
AATAAAAGCACGTTATGCCTTTTAAGTTGATAAAAAAGTAAAAACAACAAAAAGGCAAATAACAATAAAAAAGTTAATAATTGCGTAAGTTAAAAATATAAATTAAAATAAATTTCTCAGAGGTGAGATTATGAAAACATTAAGGCTTGAAAGAAGTTTTCCTCGTGAAGTGGAATATGTGAAAAAGAATAATATACCGCTTGTAATAGCGGGAGGAACGGTGGAGTATCACGGCCCGCAGTGTTCGTACGGTTGCGATTCGCTGGTCGCGGAGGGACTTATAGAAAAACTCGCGGAAGAAAAGGAAATAATGATTGCCCCCACAATACATTACAGCCCTTCGAGTTATGCAGTCGGAGACGAAAAGAGCGGAACGGTGCACGTTGAAGAACGCGCTTTTGAGAATTACGTTTATTATGTATTCAAAAGCCTTTTAAATGCGGGATTCAGAAATATCTATGTGGTTATTCATCATCAGTTTGAGCAGGAGAGCGAAATGCCCATGACATTATGTTACCGTATGGCGGCAAAAAGGGCAACTATGGAATATCTCGAAAAAACCATGGGACAAGGCTGGTGGGGCAGCGAAAATTATTCCAATTACTACGAGCAGTTGGAGGGCGCAAATAATCCTTTTAACTGGATACAGGTAATTCCCACGATGAGTACCGCTGTCCAGAACGCAACCGGTTACGACCATGCGGGAGAATTCGAATGTTCCATTTTAATGGCGCTTTATCCTGATTGTGTGGATTTATCGAGGATAGACGATATTAAACATTGGTTTACGCAGAGTTCGAGAAAGGCAAACGTAAAACTCGGGAATGAAATGGTAAAAAAATCTCTCGAATATCTTAAAGACAGAATAAAATAATAACAGAATAAAATAATATTTTTTATAAAAAATAAAAATTTGTTCATTTTATATAGCCGTCAAAAATCGGCTGTTTTATACAAAAACAGCCGATTTTTGTAGATTATTATATTATTTATTTGTTTTATTTTTTACTTATTTATATTTATATATTGCATTGAAAATCAGATTATAAGATATTATAATTTTTATTATAAAATAAGGTAAAGGAGAATACCCGATGTTACCGAAGATTGAAAACATAAAATTACAAAAAAATAATTTTCCTGCGTTCTGGCAGACAGTTTTATACAGAAATTACGGTTTTGTCGAGGAGAAAAGACTTGCCGACGTTTTGGACACGGATATCAAAACCGTCAGAACGGAAGCGGAAAGGCTGGGGCTTAATAATATTGAGTTCAATCCCGAATGGCTAAAATCGGGATATCTCACTATAATAAAAAACAACTGGTTTTTGCTCGATTATGAACAGATGTGCACTCTTTTAGGATGGGATGAAAAACGGCTTGATTACGTTGTTAAAGAAGAAGACTTTTTGTATGTAAAACTGGGATTTGTGAAGCCTTACTGCGGTAAAGTAAAATATTATGCGCTCAGCGAAAAAGAAATAAAAGAAACCGAGCGCGCGGTTAAAATACTTAACAGTGCAGGCTCTGACGAAGCGCGTTCGTTCGGATTTTTTGATTTTGACATGAGTGAATCGCCGCTGACGGTCAGGGCGGGGACAAGAATTATACACGGATATATTACACCCTGCGGCGATACTTTCGGAATAGATAGTAGTGTTTATCTTCCCGATTCGCTGTTAAGTAAATACGCGGCTGTCGGCGTAAACGGACTTTGGTTCCACGCGCTTCTTGCAGACCTTTCTCCGTTTCCTTTCAGGGATAAAGGCGAAAGGTATAAGGAAAGGAGGGAGAATTTAAGCAATACAATTAAAAGGTGTAATAAGTTCGGAATAAAAGTATATCTATATTTTAACGAACCGCGTTGCATGAGTACCGAGGATTTTTCAGGTCAGGAAGATATAAAGGGGACAGAAAACGGAGAGTTTTCCGCACTGTGCATGGGTACGGAAAAGGTAAGAAATTATCTATACGAAGCGGTAAAAGGACTTTTCACGGAAGTGAAAGATATAGGCGGAGCAATAACTATCACAATGAGCGAAAATCTTACTCACTGTCATTCTGTCGGAGAGTGTAATTGTGAACGTTGCAAAAATTCCAAACCTTATGAAGACGCCGCGCGGGTAAACAATATAATTATGCAGGCCATTAAAGATAGCGGCAGCAGTGCGGAACTTATAGCAAATCTATGGGGCTGGTCTGAATTTCTCGGCTGGACAAGGGAAGATACCGAAAAGGGAGTCGCATTACTCGATAAAGACATATCCGTGCTTTGTGTAAGCGAATACGATCTCAAAATCAAAAAAGGCGGAGTGGAGTCGAGAATAATAGACTATTCAATGTCAAATCCCGGACCGAGCGAAGTCACCCGCAACACATTGAGTTATGCAAGAAAACTCGGACATAAAATTTATGCGAAAGTACAGTTTAACAACAGTTGGGAATGTTCTTCCGTGCCGTATCTGCCCGTGTTTGATCTTGTTTACGAGCACCTTGTAAACCTGAAAAATATAGGCGTTGAAAATTATATGATGTCGTGGACTCTTGGCGGCTGGCCGTCGGTTACTCTTGACCTTGTAAACTCTTTCGGGGAAAATTTTGACCTGGACGGATGGTACAGCCGTACGTTCGGGAAAAATAGTTTAAAAGTGCATGAAGCGATAAAATATCTCTGCGAGGGATTCAGGAATTATCCTTTCAGTATATACGCGCTTTATAATTCCCCTAAAACTCACGGATATGCTAATCTTTGGGAGTTTGGCGAAGAAAACAAGCAATCATGTATGGTGTGTTATTCGTTTGACGATTATGAAAACTGGATTAAACCTTATCCTTACGAAATTTACATTTCTCATATGAAAAAACTTTTAGACGGTTTTGAGAAAGGTATAAAGATACTTTCCGATGCAAAAGAGGATAAAAAAGTTTACGAACTGTGGCTTTATTCATCGGTAGCATATCTGCATTTTTACGCTGATTACGATCAGACTGTGTTTTCATACCTGAAACGGGATTTAATAAACAATAAAGAAAAGATATCGGATATACTTTGTCATGCAAAGAAGGCGACGGAAGAATTGATTAATTTGCAAAGGCAGGATACGAAAATAGGGTACGAAGCGTCCAATCATTATTTTTACACTACGCGTTCGTTAAAGGAAAAACTCCTGAACATCGAAAATCTTAAAAAAGAACTTGAATATATCTGAAATCAGTGTTAAGGAGAGCATTTGATTTTAGCCGCGTGTTTTTCTGTTTTACATGAAAAACACGCGGCTTTTTGACAATAAATACAAAAAATTAAAATTTTTAACTGTAAGGATTTTAAAAACATATTGATAATTTTTACCATTTGTGATATGATATCTAAAACAGCGATGAAATATTTGCTAAAAAGGAGGTAAGTATGGAGTTAACACGCGAGCAACAGGCAATACTTAACGGCGAAAAAGGCGAAACAATGGCAAAAGTTTTGAAAACGCTGGTTATGTACGGCGACATTTTCGGTGCTGAAAAACTCGTTCCCGTAACCCATGCGGAAGGACATCTTGTTACAAGTTTCGGTATTGCGCTAATGAAACCGCTTTTTTCCACAATGGACAAACTTATAGAGGCGGATATAAAAACTAAAGGTAAGTTTACGGTCGACCCGAGGC
>CALWBJ010000206.1 GCA_944376035.1 uncultured Clostridia bacterium
AAGGCTTATCATAATATATCTTTAATTATTTAAATTTAATACGTTTATTTATAATTGTTTTAAGTCGCTAAAAAATTTAAAAAGTTTTTATAAAAAATGCTTGACAAAAATAAATAGACAGATTATAATAATGATAATCATTACTATTTATTATTTTTCAGGAGAGAAAATGCGTTATTCTTGTCAGCGAAAACTGATTGAAGATATATTAAAGGGCAGGAAAGACCATCCCACGGCGGACGCAGTATATTTGAGCGCGCGTGAAATAATGCCCAATATAAGTCTCGGTACGGTTTATCGCAATCTTAAATATCTGGCGGACGAAAGGGTGATAGACACGCTTGAAACGGTAGATAAAAGGATTCATTATGACGGAGACAGGACCCGCCATGCGCATTTTATCTGTAAAAAATGCGGGAAGATAATAGATTTATTCGAACCGCAGGAATTGCCTGACGAGATAAAGAAATTAGGCTTAACGGTCAGCGAAGAAAAATGCGTTTATTACGGAGAGTGCGCCGAATGTAAAGACAAGGCGGATAAAACTTCTAATTGATTGCAGAATTTATGTAAATATTTTAAGACGGGATTATCCTGGACCTGATGCTTTCGGCTTAGGGTATAGGTTTAATACAATAAAATAAAAATAAAAAACAAGACTAAAAAGTCAAAGGAGAAAAGTTATGAAAAAATTTGTTTGCAGTGTATGCGGATACGTTCACGAGGGAGATTCCGCTCCCGAATTTTGCCCCCAGTGCAAGGCTCCGAAGAGCAAGTTTGTCGAGCAGAAAGAAGGTCGCGCATGGGCGGCTGAGCATGTTGTAGGAGTTGCTAAGGGTGTAGATCCCGAAATAATAGAAGGACTCAGAATGAACTTTAACGGTGAATGCACCGAAGTCGGTATGTATCTTGCCATGGCGAGAGTTGCCCACAGAGAGGGATATCCCGAAATAGGTCTTTACTGGGAAAAAGCGGCTTATGAGGAGGCGGAACACGCGGCTAAATTCGCCGAACTTTTAGGCGAAGTAGTAACCGACTCCACCAAGAAAAATCTTGAAATGAGAGTTGACGCCGAAAACGGTGCGACGGCAGGAAAATTCGAACTTGCCAAAAAAGCAAAAGAACTCGGTTTAGACGCTATTCACGATACTGTTCATGAAATGGCGCGCGACGAGGCTCGTCACGGCAAAGCGTTCGAAGGACTTTTGAAAAGATACTTCAATAAATAATTTATTGTGAATTAAAATAATTCTCTGTAAATAAAAGCGTTGCGTTTATCGGTATAGAGATATAAAAAATATTTTATAAAAATTATATATTTAATTTATATCATTTAATACCTGACCATAAAATATCAATTCACTATTGAGAAATCCTTATAAAATTTTATTTCAGGCGGAGCGGTATATTGCCGCTCCGCCTGAAATTTTAAATTGTTTAGAAAATAATTCTATTTATGTATTTTTAATTTATCTTTTATATAGGTTTTAAGTTTTTCTGTGAAATAATTTTTCGACAAAATATATTGCGTAAAAAATATTAAAGTAATAAAAAATTCATTTGAATATTGACAAAATTTATTATATGTATTAAAATAAAAATAACAATATAAAAGAGTTGTTAAAAAAATTTTTTAAAGAGGTAAAAGATGTACGTTTTAAGCATAATACTGATATGTTTATCTGTTGTAATATATTTTTGCGCTGGGATAGTCTGCGGAATGATATGCGTGGAAATAATGAGGAAAAAGAATTCCGATATGAATGAAGTTTTATGGTTCTGGGCGGGATTTTTGCTTAACTTCATTGCGGTGTTTATGACCTTTGCGGTGAAAGAAAAAAACGAAGACGGTAAATAATTTTAATTTAAATTTTGAAGTTTTTTCCGATATACATTAAACACTTCTCTATTTATTAAAAAGTAAATTTATCGGAATTAATAATAATTAAATTTTAAAATTTTTAATAATTAAAAAAGATTTTTATAACTGCGGCGCAGCCAGAAAAGGCTACGCCGCAGTTTATTTATGTATTTAAAAATTGATATAAAATATTGAAATATGCTGTTTATTGCCAAGATATAATTATATTCTTAATTTAAAGTTCATATTTAATTAATATTTTTTTTGTAATGAATTAATTGTTAATTTATCATTTGGTTAATTTTTAAGGAAAAAAATTTTATAAAATTATAAGTAATATATTTATTTTTCTCTGCATAATCTTTATTGTTGAAAGTGTGAGGTTTAAAAGACAAAAAACAACACAATACGATAAATAAAGTTAAAAAATTTTGAAGAGGTACGGTTATAATGAATATTGTCGTGCACGGCAAAAAACTTCTGGCGGCGGTTTGCCTTTTTCTGGCGGGGGTAATAAGTTTTATTACGCTGGGACAGACGGGTGCCTACGCGGTTTTCTATAACGGCAATATGAGAAAACTGCCCATTTATTCGGTTAAGACCGAAGAAAAAAAAGTCGCCATTTCTTTTGATTGTGCATGGGGCGTGGAATATACCGATAAATTGTTGGAAATAATGAAAGAAGAGAACGTTCCGTGCACTTTTTTCATGGTTGAATTCTGGACTGAGAAATATCCGGAATACGTTAAAAAAATTGACGAGCACGGGCATGAGATAGGCACGCATTCGGCGACTCATCCCGAGATGAGTAAACTTAATAAATCTGCGATAGAAAAGGAACTCACTACGTCGAGTGAAGCAATAAGCAGTGTAACGGGAAAAAAAGTAGAACTTTTCCGTCCGCCTTACGGCGATTATAACGATTTACTTATAGAAACTGCCCAGAGTATGGGGTTATATACAATTCAATGGGATGTCGACAGTCTGGACTGGAAAAATCTGTCTGCATCCGAAATAGAAAAACGCGTTGTTTCGCGGGTCAAGAACGGTTCCATAGTCTTATTCCATAATAACGGTCTGCATACTGCCGAGGCTCTTCCGGGAGTGATAAAATCTCTTAAAAGTCAAGGCTATGAATTTGTAAGGATAGGCGATCTTATTTACAGGGATAATTACCGTATGGCCGTCGACGGAACGCAGATTAAAAACAGTTGAAATTCATTGGAGGAAGTTTGATATGAACTATTTGGCAGAAAAGAACAACAAAGTGTTTATCAGCGGTGAGATAATCACCGAAGCGGAATTTTCGCACGAAGTGTACGGCGAAGGTTTTTATGAGATGAACGTACTCGTGAAAAGGCTTTCAGGGCAGGGCGATATTCTCCCCGTTACCGTATCCGAACGGCTGATTCAGGACAAAGATCTGAAAGTAGGCGTTACCATCAACGCTTTGGGACAGTTTCGAAGTTACAACAAACTCGCCGACGGCAAAAGCAAACTCATGCTGACCGTCTTTGTGAGAGAACTTCTCGATACCGCTCCCATCAGGAATCCTAACAGCATAGTTTTATCGGGGTATATATGCAAACCGCCCGTTTACAGAACAACGCCCTTTAACAGAGAAATAGCCGACCTTCTTGTTGCCGTAAACCGTTCATACAACAAATCCGATTATATACCTTGCATCGCGTGGGGAAGAAACGCCAGATTTGCCAAAAACCTTGCCGTAGGTGAGAAGATTGCTCTTGCCGGCAGGATACAGAGCAGAGAATATCAGAAAAGACTTTCTGACGACGATATTAAAATAATGACCGCGTACGAAGTATCCGTAAGTAAACTTGCCGCTTATGAAAATGCCGAGAATTTTGACCTTGACGAAGAATTCAATCTTATAGGTTACGGCGCGGAAAGACAATATACCGAATCGAATTATCAGAGTAATTAAGACTTGTAATGTTAATATAAACCGCTAATTAGCGGAAAAGTCATAATAAAGATAAATATTTTCAGATTAAAATTTATAAATACCGATTATATTAAGAGGGAAAAGGTAACCCCTCCGCCAGGCTTAGGTCGGGCGGAGGGGTTTTACTTTGATTTTTCTTTTTTAAAAACGGTCGTATTTATAAGGACTTTATAGAAAAGTTAAATATTTTTAATTTTAAAATTCAGGAATTTTTTCTTCTTTTTATAAAATAAATACTCGTTACGAGTACCGAAAGCATTACGAGGAAAATTATCGCGACGTTTCTTATAACGGTGTTCGGAACTTCTTTTATTGCCGAATTTTCAATAAATCCGTAATACCAGTTTTCGCCGTCCTGATAGGATATATAACTGTAACCGTCTTTTTGCGAATAAAGTTTGACGGTGTCGCCGTCTTTTAAATTATAAATTTTCGTACCGTTTTCATCGGTAACTTCGGTTGCGTTTACCTTTTCAAAAGTATATGTTTCGCGTATATAATCTTCTGCCAGCCTTAACACTGTAAAGTTTACGGGAACATATCCTGATACCGTTCTTCCGTTTACATCGGCGGTCGCATAGTAAAATTCTCTGCCGAGGAAACTGAAAATTTTTGACGTATTTATCGGCGTTTTTTTGGAAAGACGTATTACCTCCTGGTTTTCGTACAGACAAAATGTATCGTTTTGAGTTATTAAAGGCAGATAATACATACTTACGTCGGTTGAAACAAATGCCTGAGGGGCGGGAGGGTCGGAAAGTACACTTTTTTCAGTCAACCATTTTTTATTTACGAGAACTATTATTTCTCCCGTTTCGTTTTGTCCTGCAAGAACGTAAAAGTTAGAATTTTCGAGGTTGCTGTTTATAAGCACAAGTTCTTCGGTATTTTCTATTAGCGTATTGAAAGAAAAATGGGTACCCGAGGTGTCTACCGAATATACGTTTTCTCCGTCAGAAACGGAAAAAATTTTAAGACTCGATATGTCGGCGTTTTGACCTGTTATTTTATAATCCTCGGGTATTTTCAGCGCCGAAATAGCGGCATTATTTAGCATTTCGGTACTGAATATCGTCTCTTCTCCCGAGAGTGTGAAATAAACGGTCTTTTTATCGAAATTCATGGCGAAAGACGAAAATGTATGAGGTCCGCCTGTGAGATCCGCGGTTAAGTCTATCTTTGTCTTAACACCTTCCGAATACTGCCACATTTCGCTTTCCGTAAGTACGAAAAGGTCGCCGTTTAAGTCTGTCGCAAGTTTTTTTATCTTGTTTTCAGGCGAAGAAAGTTCATGAATTTCATAATTTTCCGCCTGGTCGAAAAAATAAAGTTTGTTATCTTCGTCGGCGGCATAGATATTTCCGTCAACGTCGGCGGCGATAATAGGGTTGGAACCCATTTTGTCGGTCTCAAAAATCAACGTAAAGGGATTTACATCGGTTTCTGCGGAGAATAAATTTTTTTCTTCCGCAATATAAAGTCCCGTAACGAATTTGCTGCCGTTGTAAAAGGACACGGAAAGGTAATACTTTCCGCTCGAATAGGTTGCGTCCGTAATATAACCAGAAGCGTATTCTATGGGTTCGGACAGTTTCTCTTTTCCTTCTTCGAAATTTATAAATCTTATTGAAGACTGAGCCCGATAGGTAAGAATAGCGGTTTTATTTCCGAGCGCAAAATCGTTCGGAAGCGTTCCTCCGAGATTTGCCGCCAGATAATTTTCAAAAACTTTTTTGCCGTCCGCCGCATTTATAAGAGTGAGTTTATAACCGTCAAGGACGGCGACCGTATCGCCGTATTTTTCGATATTTACGTTGTTTGAGCCTATTCTGTTAAACGCCGTTTTGCCTTTCGCAACGGCAAAGCCCGTGAATTCAAGCGATAATTGATTCGATTCTTTATTTTCGTTAATTGCAAACTCCTGCACGGCATTGACCGAAGAATCGGTAATCAGCAGATTGTCCCCTTTAAAAGATATATCGGTGGGGGTATTGAGTTTTCCGAGATCGTAAGGAGTCTGTTCAATAGAAAGGGGAGTGCACTCACCGCCGCTGACAGGTACTCGGTAAAGCGTAGCACCGGAACTGAAATAGACATAATCATTATTTGCTGCCATGGTTTCCGGCGCGTCGTTTACCAAAACCGTTTCATTACTGTCGGAAAGGGTATATTTGCAGAGCGCAGACT
>CALWBJ010000207.1 GCA_944376035.1 uncultured Clostridia bacterium
GGCGGCAGCGGTATAACTCCTTTTTACAGTATGGCGCAGGCGATCAAGGAAGGAAGTGAAGATTTTGACCTGACGCTGATTTACGGCGCAAAAACTCAAAAAGATATTGCTTTTGCTGAAAAATTAAAAGCGATTGCGGGAGAAAAATTCCGATTTGTGTGCGTATTGAGCGACGAAAAAGTAAAAGTATATGAGCATGGCTTTATAACGGCGGATATAATAAAAAAATATGCGCCGGAAAGCGAATATACTGTTATGATGTGCGGCCCTGAGGCTATGTACGCATTTGTCAGTAAAGAACTTGCAGGAATGGGCATAACCGGCAAACGGGTCAGGAAAGAGGCTAACTGTATAGGAAACCGTGATGTCAAGCCCAACGTTTACAGACTTGCGGTTAATATTTGCGGCGAACGAAAGGAAATAGAAGCACGCGCGGAAGAAACTTTGCTTACTGCAATGGAGCGTGCGGGACTTAAAGTACCTTCAAAATGCAGAGCGGGAGGTTGCGGATATTGCCACAGTAAACTGGTTTCGGGCAAGTTTACTGTCGGCGGAGCGGATAAACGCAGGCTTGCCGATCTTAAATTCGGGTATATCCATCCTTGTTGCAGTTACCCCGATTCGGACGTGGAACTCATAGTGCCTGCCGATTAAAAAAGATACAAAATAGCATTTGCAGATTTAATCAGGGTTGCATATTGCCCGTATTATATTTTAGTAAATAAAAACGGAAACATATAGACATATAAAAATAAAATTTAATGTTTTTATTATTTAATTAAGACCTGAAACGTAAAGGAAATCATGAAATCAGAATATTTATTGCAAAATTATACCGTAAGCGAATGGCGGGGGCACAAAAGGTTTGACTTTGAATTTGAGGGTAAGAATGCAATAGTCGTAATGCCCGATAATCCCGTAAAAAACAATAAATGGCTTTTAAAGACAGAGTATTTTGAAGCCTTTCAGGATTTTGAAGCGGAAATGGTTACGCGCGGATATGCATTGGCGCACGTACAGAATTCAAGCCGTTGGTGCCCTGAAGAGGATACTGACAGAAGGGAGCGTTTTTGTAAGTTTTTACATAAAAATTTTGAATTAAATGAGAAAACGTTAGCGGTAGGAATGAGTTGCGGCGGAATGCAGGCAATATATTTTGCGGCAAAGTATCCTTCAAGCGTTGCGGCGTTATATCTTGATGCACCCGTAGTTAATTTGCTGTCTTGCCCTTGTCACATAGGAAGAGAATACAGCGATCCCGAAGATTACAAAATGTACGGGGAATTTGTGCATGATACAGGAAGAGATTTAAAGTTTCTTTTAGGATACAGAAATCATCCTTTGGATAATATAAAATATCTCGTAGAAAATAAAATACCGTGTTTTTTGGTTTGCGGAGATAGTGACGACGTGGTTCCGTATGACGAAAACGGCTGTTATATAGCCAAGGCTTACGGTAAAAGCGATGTTCCGTTTTACAGTATTATGAAAAAAGGATGCGGACATCATCCGCACGGACTTAACGATATTTCTCCGCTAACAGAATTTTCCGAAAAATTCTACGGCACTGAAAATAAATAAGTTCACGGCGAGGGAAATTATTAAAAATTCCGGCAGATAAATAAGTTTGTTTATTTTTGTAATAAATCAATAATTTAATAACTATTGACATTTAGATTTTTAAAATTTAGAATAAGTGTATAAAATAAAGGAGAAAATTTAGAAAATGAAGACAGTAAAAGATAAATATTTGGTAGTCGGCGCGGATTTTGCTGGATTTCCGCTAAAAGAAGCGGTTGTAGCGCATCTTGAAAAGAAAGGCTGGAAAATACTCGACGTAGGTGTTAAGAAAGATTCCGATCCCAACGACACCGATCTAATGTTTCACAGGGTCGGACTTCGTGTGGGAGCGTATATAAGCGAAGGCGAATATGAGCGTGCGCTAGTATTCTGCGGAACGGGAATGGGCATACATATTGCGGCGAGCAAGTGTCCGCATGTTATGAGCGGGGTTGTTGAGAGCGTGCCGGCTGCGAGAAGGGCTATAACGGGGAACGGTGTAAACGTACTTGCAATGGGTGCGTTTTACGTTGCGCCTGCCATGGGGTGCGATATAGCAGACGCATATCTTTCGGGAGAACTCGGAAGCGACCAGAAATGGTGGCATAATTTTTACGAATTCCATAAACTTTCGATAGACGAACTTGAAGCGTTTGATTATGAAGAGTACAAAAAGAACGGCTTTAAGGTAAACAAACTCGGCGATTATGATCTTGTTTTGGAAGATAAGCCCGATTGACAAATAAAAAACAGACTATAGAAATTTATTTTAACAAAAAAGTTCTGAAATGTATTTATATATAAGGTATTTTTATATTTAAATAAATTACGGAACAAAAAGCACGGAAAAAATTCGTGCTTTTAATTTTTTGAAAGTTTTTAACAGATCTTGTAATGTAAAAAATTATATGTTAAAATAATGTTAACCTTTTTGAAGAGGAGAAAATTATGAGGTTTTTCGGGTATTATCGCGACG
>CALWBJ010000208.1 GCA_944376035.1 uncultured Clostridia bacterium
CATACAGAGCACCATATATTGCAAAGAAATGAAAGATGCGAAAGGCGTAAACCTTGTTTATCCGAACGACAGTCTGAGAAGCGATACGGGACTTTTACCGTATGTTGATTATTATGATATAGAGCATCTCCTTGCAGGCGGAACTACAAACGGAAAAACTCTTTGGGAAAATTGTCTTAAAAAGATGCAGGAAACTTGGGAAGATACATTAAAAGACAGCGGAATAATAAAATAGGGTAAAAAAATGAGGCAAGGACTTTTCAGAAGTTATACAAAAACCGAAAAGCGGGGCGCATTGTTTGCATTGGGATTACTGGCGTTTCCGATAGCACAGTTTCTTATATTCTACCTTTACATAAACATAAGTTCAATAACTCTTGCCTTTTTGCAGCCTGACAACAATTACGGATTAGCGAATTTCGAGAGGGTATTAGAGGAGTTTGTTAGGAGCGGGGACGGTTCTCTCAGCGTTTATGTGTTAAGGTCAATGATAACGTGGGCGGTAGGAACATTCATAACGTTTCCGGCATCAATTCTTTTTGCGTACGCGCTGTTTAAGAAAATACCCGGCGAAATGGTATTCAGGGTTATATTTTTCCTGCCCAGTCTTTTGGGTGCGGTCGTTATGACCACATTGTACAGGTATCTCGTGAGTGCAACGGGACCGTTGCTTGAAGTTATAAAAAAACTCAACATATATCTGCCGGAAAATATATTCAGAGACGGATTGCTCGGCGGTAAGGATACTGCGTTCGGTACGATTTTATTTTACGGATTCTGGCTGGGGCTCAGTTCAAACATAATAGTGCTAACAGGCGCTCTGACGCGAATACCGAAAGAAATATTCGAAGCGTCAAAACTTGACGGGACCAGTTTTATGGGCGAATTTTTCAGGATTTCCTTTCCGCTTATCTGGCCTACAATTTCTACGCTGCTTATATTCAATATGTCAAGTTTGTTCGTTGCCGACAGCGGGACGTTCCTTTTGGTCGGAACGGGCGAGAAAGAAGGCGTGCACACGATGGGATATTATATGTTCTATGTGGTCTACCGTCTGAGCGAAACCGGTGCGAGCGACAGGCTATACGGATATCCTGCGGCGATGGGCTTGTTGCTGACAATATTCACCATTCCGATAGTGCTTATTTTCAGATATTTTGTCGAAAAGCACACCGAAGATATCGCTTACTGAGGAGGGATGGAAATGAAAGTCAGAAACAAAATGAAATCGAGAAGTGTAGGGGAAACTATATTTTTAATATTATTCTTCGTATTTTTCGTTGTAATGGCAATATCGCTCTTATATCCGCTGTTTTGGGTAGTGAGCAATTCTCTTAAAACTCCGTTCGAATACAGGGAAAGTTCGTTTAATCTTCCCGAAACGCCGCTTTTTGAGAATTATCTCTCGGCAGTTCGCGATATATCGGTCGGCAAAGCGTCTTTTGCCATACTGGCGTTCAATACAGTATGGATGGCGGTAGTATCGACAGTAGTCAATATAGGCAGTTCTACTCTTGCAGCGTATGCAGTGTCGAAATACCGTTTTCCGGGCAAACCTGCAATTTATTCGATAGTTATAATGATACAGGTTTTACCGACGTTCGGTTCCAACACGGCGATGCTCAAATTTTTGTACGACGCTAACATGATAAACAACCCATATCTGATATGGCTGACATGGGCGGGCGGATTTGACTTTGCGTTCATAGTGCTTTATGGATACTTTAAGAGCGTAAGTTGGAATTATGCCGAAGCGGCTATGATAGACGGCGCGGGACATTTTAAGATAATGTATAAAATAATGTTGCCGCAGGCAATACCCGCAATAGCGTCGCTGATGATATTAAATCTGATAGGCGCATGGAACAACTATACGACCTCGATGCTTTATATGAAAGCCTATCCTAACTTAGCGTATGCAATATACCTGCTTGATCAGGAATCAATGTTTGAAATAGGCAGGCCTGTATTTTTTGCGGCAATAGTAATATCTATTCTTCCGCTGCTGATAATTTTTGTCGCGTGTCAGAAAATGATAATGACAAACGTTACGGCAGGCGGACTGAAAGGCTAAAAGCAGATAAAATAAAGTAATTGAGATAAAAACTTTTAATTTTCCGTAAAAATTTAATCAATGAAAATAATTAGTCAATAAAGGAGGAGTTATGAGAAAGAAAATTGCGATGCTAATAGTATTTGCAGTGGTAACGGCATTTTGCTTTGCGATGGTAGGTTGCGGTGAGACTCTTACGCTTAAAGCAAAAGAGGATTTTCCGACGGAGTGGAAGTTCAACACTCAGTTTGACGCAAGCGAATATATAGAATCGGTTGCGGGAAAAAGTCTTGAAATGGAAGCAAAATATACCGATAACGGTGTGGAAAAAGAATATCTTACGGTCGGACTGATTTTCACGCCAAACACATTAAACGATGTAACCATAACGATATTCTATACCGACGCACCTGACGTCAAAATAACTAAGACGTTAAAAATAATCGTTCCCGCTCCTACAATAGTAGGGAATCCGACAATAGAAGCTTACCGCGGAGAACCGTTAGTGTTCGCCGATATACTTAATCAGATAAACTATACTTCTATCGCCGATGTTGAGATTATTGTAAAAAGCATATCTGTACCCGGCGGAGAAACTATAGACGTGAGCGGCATGACTTCTTACACTTTTGAAGAAATAGGTAAATACATTATAAGTTTCGATCTGAAAAACAGCGGAGGCACAACCAGTGTTGAGGCAGGAGTGGAAGTGTCTTTGCGGCTTACGGAAAACGAAGAAGACGACTATACCAATAACATCAGTTTCGGCCTTGGCAGCGTCAGCCTTTACGACTTAGTGGAAGAGCCGAGAGAAGATGCCGACAGCGATTGGTATTATGTTGTTCAGGCAAATCCCGAAACAAATTTCGATGATCCGTCATGGGATCCTAATTCAATTTGGAATAACTATGTAGAAATATATATTCCGTCTTCTAACTTTGACGTTAAAGTTGGCGGCAAATACTTTACGCTTGATTATAAAACTACGGAAAATTCGGATATAAAAGTGCCCGTAACACTGGTATCGAGAACGGCAAGTCCGCAGATGGCAGGGCTTGTAAGTTATCCGAATCCGAATAATGAATGGCGTACAATAAGTTCATACGGCGTGGTATTCGACCAGCAGATTCCGGGAGCGGCTTATGATTGGGTAAGAGTATTCGTATTGCCGAAAGCAGACAGAACAGGTAATTTTGATAAAAACGAAGTAAAAGTTTATATAGATAATTTGAAAATACACGAATACACGCAGGAAGATATAGACGAACTTAACAGCGATCTGTCAAATTTAATAGGAACACACGATACCAGTAACGCAACTTATGAAACCGTCAAGAAGCCGGACGGCGGGATATATCAGCAGGCGTATGCAAAGGCCGATTCGGATTTCAATACCGACGATCCCAGTTGGTTAAACGCATTTGAAATAACCGTACCTGTTACGGATATGAACGATAAGGAAGTGACGGTATCGTTAAAGAGAAGCGAAAAGACTGCGGAAAACGTACTTGCGCTTATGATAGATAAGGTAGGAAACCCTGTAGGTTTCTGTACATTGAAAGTTGAAGGAACGGACTGGACGCAAGTTAAGTTTGATGTGGGAGATTTGACCACGCAGGGCGGGAAGGCTTCTGAAGTCAAACGTATCAGATTCGGATTTTATCCCAATGACGCATTGAAAGTGGACGGTAAATTCCCTGCCGTTATAGAGGGCATATCGCTTGCTATTGACAATATGACCATTGACGAAGTGGTTGTTAACGAGCCTGAAAACGACTGTTCTAATAATTATACAATTTACAACACCGACGGTAGCAGTATAGCATCGATAGCGCGCGTTGATAATGAAGATAAGAGTTGGCATCAACTTGTGAAAGCCAGCCCGGAAACAAATTTTTCGAATATGAACGATGCTCCGGGACAAAACGGATTTTATAATAACTTTGTAGATTTCACTATTTCCACGACGAGTTTTGAAATGAAAGATGGAGGAGGATACCTTACATTTGATTTCAAGACCAGCGCAAATTCGGACAGAATAGCGGTAATGTTTGTAACTGACGGTAATCCGCCCACAACCGAAAGATTTTATGTTTACAATCCAGGCAGTGAATGGATAACTTTCACTACTTATGGTGCAACTTATAGCGGACTTAATCAAGGCATGAGTTGTATTCGAGTTAGAATATACGCTTTACCTTCAATAGATTGGGAAAGTGACGATACCTTCAACCCGTCCGATGTTTCGGTGGCGATAGATAATATGTTTGTTCATTCTTATACTGCGGAAGATCTTGAAGAACTCGGTTCCGATATGTCTAACGGCATAAGGGGATATAACAACGTAGTAATAGAACAGGTTGAAAAGGATGAGGGCGGATATTATCAGTTGGTAACCGCAAAGAATTCCAATCCTAATCCAGATCCCGGCTGGGAAAACAGCGTGGAAATATTTATTTCCGAGTCTGACCTTGTTAATAAGAATATGGAAATATCATTCATGAAGGGTGCTGGGGCGAAAGCGAATCTTTACTTCCTTTTGATTGATTCTGCGGGAGCGCCTATCGGAGAGATAAGACCTGAACTTACGGAAGACGGCTGGAATACGTTAACTATAACAAAAGAAGGGCTTGCTTCTGCCCTTGGCGGAGACGCGAGCAAAGTAAAGAAGATAAGATTAGGTTTCTATCCGACGGACGAGAGCGATTTAACCGAGGCATGGATAGCGATAGATAATTTAAAGTTTGTTGATAAGGCTTAACGGAACTTTGCGGCGGGAGAAATATTCACCGTGTATTTTCCTTCCCGCCGCACATAAAATACGGCAAAGTTTATTTTCGGAGTTTGAGAAATTTCTGAAAATAAAACAAAAAAATATAATTTAAAGGAGGAATGCAGGAGTGAAAAAGAGGAAATATGTTTCGCCCGAGTTGGAAGAAGTGATGACGGCTGGAAATGTAGTTCTGGCGAGCGGAGACGCAATGGGGTGGGACAAAGACGTAATCGGTAACGATGTTATCGACTGGTTCGGAGGAAATGTATGAAAAGGGCAATGAGGAAGACGCTGCTGATAATATTCAGTGCGGTAATGATTTTAGGATTTTCGATGATGTTCATGAACATCTCAATGCCTTAGCAGTCGACATGTGCATGAACATCATCGATAA
>CALWBJ010000209.1 GCA_944376035.1 uncultured Clostridia bacterium
ATAATAATTGCTTAATGAAAACTTTTAATGACCAAATTTCTGAAAATAGTTACTCTAAAAGCGCCGCAGCACCTATTATACCCGCATCGTTACCTAAAGATGCGGTAAGAATATCACATTTAGGAGAGCCTTTATAGCCGTAATCGAACTTGTCGCAATAATCTTTTACCAAATCGGTAAGATATTTACCCTGCGCACTTATTCCGCCACCGATTATTACGGCGTCCGGACGGAAAATATTGAGCATATTCATAATGCTTTCCGCAAGATATTTTATGTATTGATTCTGAACTTTTATGGCCGTTTCGTCGCCTTTCTTTGCACATTCAAATGCTGTTTTACCGTCAACCCAAGCAATATCCCCGCCGACATAATCCCACATGGCGGGTTCTTTATTTTCAAGCATAGCACTTCTGGTCTGTCTTATGAGCGCAGTTGCGGAAACGTATGCTTCGACACAACCGCGTCTCCCGCAAGTACATTCTTCACCGTCAAGAATAAGAGTAACGTGCCCGAGTTCTGCGCCCTTTGAATGTCCGCCCTCGTAAAGTTTTCTGTCAATAATAATACCTCCGCCCACGCCTGTGCCGAGTGTAAACATAATGGATGTATTGTAATTTTTAGCACAGCCGTAAACTGCCTCGCCAAGCGCCGCTACGTTTGCATCGTTGGAAATAATTATTTCTGTATCGAGTTTTTCTTTGAGTTTCTGCACCAGCGGTATGTTTTTCCAGCCGAGATTAGGAAGAAAATCAACCATTCCCGTCTTTCCCGTAACAGCCCCGGGACAGCCTATACCTATTCCCGAAATATCTTTTACAGATAAAATTTTTTCAGAAAGAAGTTCCTCCACCTGACAAACCATATTCTCGATAACTTTATCGGGAGTTTTTGCTGTTTTCCTTCTGTTCTTTAATATTATTTTACCGTCGCCGTCTACAAGACCGACTTTTACGCTCATACCGCCGATGTCAATACCTATTTTATACATAGTTTATTCTTTTATTCTTCCCTTGCCGCTATCATGGATTTTACTTTCATCAGGCGTGTACGACTGCTGCGATCGTTTTCTTCAAGTTTCATGGAAATATATTTTATAGTCTCTTCAAGATTAGGTATCATTACGTATTCAAGCGCATTAACTCTGCGTTTTCCCTTTTCTATCTCATCAGCAAGCATTGAAGCGCGTTTTTCCACTTCGGCAAGTCTTACAAGTTTATTAAGCACTTTTCCTGCAAGTTCGACAGAATAATCTGCTTCGCTGGTAACGGCAGAGTAAGCGTAAGGAACCTTTGTCTCGGAACGGTTTTCTTTAAGCGAAAGTTCCGGAACGGCTAAATTCATAATATTGGCCTTGCCGCATTCCAGTTCCATTGACACATTAGGCATGGAAAAGGCAAGTTCTATATCCTGAATACTCATAAAACTGCGCGCGACGGAAAACTGAGCAAGCGCGGCGGAAACATCGTTTTCCACTTCACTTCTCAAATTTTTGTTTTCCCTTATAATTACCGAAAACCTTCTTACCATCTCATCGGTTTTATCTTTTAGCAATTTATGACCGCGTTTAGCCGTTGAAAGTCTAGACTTAAGTTTTTTCAACTCCATTCGCGTCGGATTTACATTTATTCTTGACAAAACAAATCTCCTCGGCCTTAAATTATTCTTGCGGTCCCAGATATTTTTCTATATATTTTTCTTTTATACGTTTCAGTTCGCTGCGCGGTAAAATTTTGAGAAGTTCCCAACCGATATTTAGCGTTTCTTCAATGTCGCGATTAGTATCGAACCCTTGTGAAACATAAGTTTTCTCGAAGCCTTCTGCAAACTTAGCATACAATTTATCAATATCACTCAAAGCGGCATCTCCGAGAATTGCGGCTAATTCTTTCGACTCTTTACCTCTCGCATAAGCGGCAAAAAGTTGGTTCATTGTATCCGCATGATCTTCTCTTGTCTTTCCGTCGCCAATACCTTTGTCTTTAAGTCTCGAAAGAGAAGGAAGCACGTCAATAGGCGGATTAATGCCTTTTTTGAAAAGTTCTCTCGATAAAATTATCTGCCCTTCGGTAATATATCCGGTCAAGTCGGGTATAGGGTGAGTTTTATCGTCTTCCGGCATGGTAAGAATAGGAATCTGTGTAATTGACCCTTTTTTACCTTTTATTCTTCCCGCACGCTCATACATTGTAGCAAGGTCCGTATAAAGATATCCGGGATAACCTCTTCTTCCCGGCACTTCTTTCCTCGCCGCGGAAATTTCCCTCAACGCCTCGCAATAATTCGTTATATCCGTTATTATTACAAGTACATGCATACCCAAATCATACGCCAGGTACTCGGCAGCGGTAAGAGCCATACGCGGCGTAGCAATTCTTTCAATAGCCGGGTCGTTCGCAAGGTTTATGAAAAGCACCGTTCTTTCAATGGCTCCGGTCTTTTTAAAATCCTGTATAAAATATTCTGATTCTTCGTATGTTATTCCGACGGCGGCAAATACCACGGCAAATTTTTCGTCGCTTTTTAAAACTTTTGCCTGTCTCGCAATCTGCGCTGCAAGTTCTGCATGCGGCAAACCGCTCATGCTGAATACGGGCAGTTTCTGCCCTCTGACAAGCGTATTTAATCCGTCGATAGCAGAAATACCGGTCTGAATAAACTCATTCGGATAGTCCCTTGCTGCGGGATTTATCGGCTCGCCGTTAATATCCATACGTTTTTTTGAAATTACGGGCGCTCCACCGTCGCGCGGATTTCCCATTCCGTCAAAAACCCTTCCGAGCATATCTTCTGAGACCGCAAGTTCCTGACTTTTGCCTAAAAACCTTGCACGGCTTGTGGAAATTTGCAGACCGTGAGCGCTTTCGAAAAGTTGAACGAGCGCTTTATCGCGATGAATTTCAAGTACTTTACCACGGCGGATTTCACCGTCTTTCTGAACTATTTCAACAAGTTCGTTGTACTTCACGCCCTCTACGCCTTCAACAAGCATTATAGGGCCTACAACTTCTTTTATTGTCTTATACTCCTTAAACATTGACCCCGCCTCCGTTAATCATCGCTTTGAGAACGTCGTTTATTTCCTTATCTATATTTTCCAGTTCGGAAATTTTTTCTTCCGGAATGTATTTTGCCCTGCCTATTTTTTCTTTTACAGGCAAATTGATTATATCCGAAAACTCAGCGTCTTTTTCAAGAGCGTCGTTACCGAGTCTGTGGAAATCATAAATAAGTTTTAACATTCCATACTGTTTTTTCAGTGAAGAATAAGTATCGACTTCATGAAAAGCGTTCTGATGCAGATAGTCTTCCCTAATAGACTTAGCCGTTTCCATGGTTAGTCTGTCTTTATAAGAAAGAGCGTCTGCGCCGACAAGCCTTACTATTTCTTCAAGTTCTGCCTCTTCCTGCAAAACCGACATGGCAAATTTACGAAGTTTTACAAAATCCGCGGCAATGTTATCGTTATACCAATCGTTAAGTTTTTCAGCATAGAGAGAATAACTTATTATCCAATCGATTGCGGGGAAATGCCTTTTATATGCAAGCGATGCAGATAACCCCCAGAAAACTTTAACTATCCTGAGCGTCGCCTGAGAAACCGGTTCCGAAAGGTCGCCGCCCTGAGGTGAAACCGCGCCTATTGCCGAAACCGAACCTTGCCGATCGCCGCTGCAAAGAACATTTACTATACCGGCACGTTCGTAAAATTCCGCAAGTCTCGAAGAAAGATATGCAGGATAACCTTCTTCGCCCGGCATCTCTTCCAGTCTTCCGCTCATTTCCCTGAGCGCTTCCGCCCATCTCGACGTAGAATCTGCCATTATTGCGACATTATATCCCATATCTCTGAAATATTCGGCTATTGTTATACCCGTATATATTGAGGCCTCGCGCGCCGCAACAGGCATATCGGAGGTGTTTGCTATAAGCACTGTCCTTTTCATAAGCGGTTCACTCGATTTAGGGTCTTTGAGGCTCGGAAACTCGTTCAAAACATCGGTCATCTCGTTACCGCGCTCGCCGCAACCTATATAAACTATTATATCCGCATCCGCCCACTTCGCCAGTTGGTGCTGGACGACCGTCTTACCGCTACCGAAAGGACCGGGAACTGCCGCGACTCCGCCTTTTGCTATCGGGAACAATGTATCTATTACTCTCTGCCCCGTAACCATCGGCATGGACGGATTCATTTTTGATTTATAAGGTCTGCCTTTTCGTACAGGCCACTTCTGCAACATGCATATACCTTTATCTCCGTCATCCGTGGTAATTACGGCAATAGTCTGAGTTATATTGAAATTACCGCGTTTTATGCTTTTTATTTTACCTTTTATTCCTATGGGAACCATTATTTTATGGCTGACAATGGAAGTTTCCTGAACTTCTCCGATTATATCTCCCGAAGAAACGCTGTCTCCCTCTTTTACAGTGGGGACGAAATCCCAGAGTTTTTCGTGGTCGAGATTGTTAATCTGTATACCGCGGGTAATTCTGTCGCCGTATTTTTCGTAAACCTTTAAAAGAGGTCTTTGAATTCCGTCAAAAATCCCCTCGATCAATCCCGGAGCAAGTTCGACAGAAAGCGGTGCGTAAGTAGATTCAACCACTTCGCCGGGCCCCAAACCGCTCGTCTCTTCGTAGACCTGTATAGAAGCCTTGTCTCCGCGCAGTTCTATTATCTCTCCGATAAGTTTTTTATCGCTGACACGCACGACGTCAAACATCTTGCTGTCCGCCATATTTTCTGCCACTATAAGCGGCCCGGATACTTTTATTATTTTTCCCTGCATCCTTATTCTCCTATTCGTTATCTTTATTGAAAAGTATATCCACGCCCAACGCCTTTTCCATAGTTGCTTTTATCGATTCCATACCGTAACCGTTACTTCCGTTTTTAGAAGGAACGGAAATTATTACGGGATAAGCGCTGTTAAGATAACGTTTTATAATTTCGTCCATACCTTTTGCAAGTACGTCCGTAATAAAAATTATCTGATACTCTTTGGCGATTTTTTTTAAAAGCGATTCCGCCGATTCGGGAGAAAACGCCGAGTAAGCGTCAACGCCGACTGCTTTGAAGGCAAATACGCTGTCATCACTGCCGATTATAGCCATTTTACCCTTCATATCCCTTCCTCAGCCTCCTTTTTATATCGTTTTTATCCCAACCGTTAAGCAATCCTACCATAACTATTCTGACATTTTTAATTTCGGCATACTTATAGTAGCAATAAATGACAAACGGAAGCAATCCCTGAGCGGAATATTTGTTTTTTATCAGAATATCCATAGCGTAATCGTCCGCAAGTTTTTCAAATTCTGTTAAAGGCTTTTCCTCACGGTTAATAGCGGACAAAATAAAATCACTGCGCGGAAAGAATCTGCACTTTTCTTTCAAAACGTCATAATCCTCTTCGCAAAGTATTTTAAGAATATCCGAATCCAAAGTCCCGCCGGGAACAAAATATTTTTCCGCCTCGGAAAAATTCCTTGTCCTCAAAGCCGTACCGATATTCACACAGTCTGCTCGGCATTCGAAGATATTTTTTAATTCTCCGTTCTTTTTTGAACAAGTCAAAAGTTCTTTAAACAAGGCTTTTCTGAATGCCGAATTTATATTTGCCCCGTTAGCCCTGCCCGCCACAAATTCACTGTCGGCAAAACTTAAAACAGCGGACAGTTCTTCAGAAAAATCACCGTAATCGTCTGCCATTATTTTTTTTGCCAGATCTTCACTGTCATAAAGTCCGTTTGGTTTAAGCATGACAGTATAGTCGGATTTAATATATTTGGACCTTATAACTGCTTCCGCATTGTGATAATCGTTTTCAAGTAAAAAATACTTAGTTATATAATCGGACGCACTTACTTCTTTGATAAAGGAAATAAATTTCTTTTCTTCTGCCTGAATAAGCCGTTCAAATTCGGGCGCACCGTCAATTATCAGTCCGTCGCCGAAGTTAACTTCATATAAAATTTTAACTGCCTCGTCAGCAGAAACACTTTCCACCATACGATTAAGACGGTCTTTGGTTAAAAGTGTGTTTTCAAGCGCTTTTGCTCTTGCGTTTGAATAAATAGCGTTTGCCATAATGACTTAATTTCCGAATAATACTTCGGCAACGGCTGCCGAAATATCTTCCTTTTTATTATTTATAAGCGAATTAAAACTGAGATCCTTATCGCAATATTTGTTCGTAAGTTTTATTCCGCCCTCAAAGTTACCGCGTTCAGTGCCCGCTTTAAGTTTTTTTTCTTCATAAACTTTAAGTTTTTTTAACTTATCGAAAGTGATTCTGTCGTCTTTGGGCAATACAACGGTATCACCCTCTTCCGCGTATTCTTTTAAAAGTTTTTCAAGCAATGCGAAATATCTGTTCTCGGGAAGAGAACAGAGTTTTTTTTCAGCCAGATCGAAAACTTCACCGATAAGTGACTGCTTGGCGTTAAGGAGTATTTTTTTAACTTCAAGTTCACTGACAGTAAGCCTTCTTTTAATAATATCGGACGCATTTTTCCGTAAAATTTCTTCCTGCGCCGCGGTATACTCATCTGCCCATTCTTCCGCTTCGTTTATAAGCACTTCAACGCGAGCCTTTGCATTCTTTTCGGTTTCGGCACATTTGTCCGAAGCGTCGTCCGATATTTTTTTTATTATAGCGTCTTTACCGTTCATAATAAGACCTATTACCGTTTACATTAAAAGAATGGAAACGACCAGACCCAAAATAGCGTAAGTTTCTATCATTGCCGGGAAAAGAATGAGTTTACCCGAAATTGACTGATTTTTCGCGACCGCATAAATACAACTTACCGAAGTTTTACCTTGCAAAATAGCCGAAATAAATCCGGTTATCGCGAGCGGCATAGCCGCGGCAAAAAGTCCTGCGCCGCCTGTTGCAACCGCGTTCATACCGATAATTGCGAATACAAATCCGTAAATACCTTGCGTAGCGGGTAAAACCACCAATATAAGAACTTTACTGAATTTTTTGGGATTTTCGGCAAGTACGCCTGCCGCAGCAGAACCCGAAAAATAAAGTCCTATTGCAGAGCCTGCCCCGCAAAGTCCCGCACAAATCGCAAGTCCTAATGTTGCCAATGCTTCTGGTGCCATAATAACCTCCGTTTTCAAGCCTGTTCATGAGGCCGAAATTTAATTTTATTTTTTATTACGTTTTTATCTAAAATTTAGTTTTTATATGTGATATACTCTTTTGTTATTTAGTCAGGTATATATATTCGAGATCCGAGCCGAGCGGCGTAAACTTTTCTCCTTCGCCCGTATAGAATTTAGAGAAAAATTCGATATATTGCAATCTGCTGTCATGAATATAAGCGCCGAGCACGCCCATTGCGATATTGAACACATGCCCCACTACTATGACAAGAGGCCCGAAGATGTATCCGAGTCCGCCTGTCATAAGTCCTAAGCCCATATCATTAAACGTAGTTGCAACTATCATTCCCGAAAGCATAAGCCCGAAAAGCCTTGCATAACTCAGAACATCGCTCAAAATACTGATAATTCCGTAAATTGCTCCGAATCCTTTACTGAACTTTCCGAAACCCTTTTCGTTTCTGCCTGCGGTAACCGCGGCAAGTAATACTGAACCTGCTACCATTATTATTCCGGGAGTCTGCATAGTGTAAAAGAAATTTTTAACCCCCGAATCCATAATCTGAAAAGCGTCAGGCATCAGATACTCTATGAGGAAATTAAAAGCGGCAAATACAAATCCGATAAAAAATATAACCCAGACTATTCCTTCAAATATTCCGCCCGCAATATCTTTATTCTTAAAGCAATTTATAGCCTTGCAAAGATATCCTGTCGCAATCTGTAAAACACCGAGCCCAAGACATCCTAAAAGTATTATCATAAGTCCGTCGGTATTATCGCCTTCGGGAACAGGACTCGGCAAAGGTGCTTTATAAGGTAGTGTGAATCCGAAAAACGAATTGAACAGAACGCCGAACAGTATGGTAAACACGCCCCCCGTCATAATTATATACCACAAACGTCTGGTTCCGTTATCGACTTTAATTCTGCGTGCAAGAAGTCCGCCCAATAAAATCATTATAAAACCGTAACCGACATCCGCCATAATTACGCCCATGAATATCATAAAAAAGAAAAATACAATTTTATTCGGGTCCATTTCATAATAATTGGGCGGAGAATAAAGGTCTGTTATAAACTCGGTCTGCCTTACCACGGCATTATTTCTTACGAGTGTGGGCGGAGTATCGTCTTTTCCTGGCGCCGAGAATTCAATAAATACCGCTCCCGTAACTTTTTCTACCGATTCTTTAACTTCTTCCTCTCTCTCCTTAGGTAAATACCCTTCTAATACAAAGGTTTTCCCTGTGCAACGGAACCTTTCGCTGTCGTTGATTTTTTCAAGGCAGAATGCGTAATAATCGGCAAGAATTTTTAATTTTTTAAGATATACGGATTTTTTGCATATCTCCTCTATGGTATTCTCATCACTTTTATCCAGTGCTGATAATTCTGTTAATATGTCCTTGATTTTTTCAAAAGCGGTGATGTTTTCGTCAAACTGGCACTTTGTAAATCCCAAAGATGCAAGTTTAGATAATACCTGCTCTGATTCGCTTGCCATAGAAACTACCAATATAACATCGACTGCTCCCTCGGCAAGGATTTCAAATTCGGTAAATTCAAAATCGCTTATAAAATTTTTAAAATCGGTAACAACATCATGTTTTATAGTACCGAAAAAAACTTTTGTATATAAAGTATCTTTAAAATCGGAAAAATTACTTTTCACCGTTGAATACGGCAACAACTGCGACCTGAGATTGTTAAGCCTTATCCTTTCGGTACGGTTCTCGGAAAGTCTGTTTTCATCCTTATACAGTTCATCTAAAACAGGTATAAGTTCACTCTCCCATTCCGGCGCGGACATAAAATCGTCGTAAGAAACAAAGAAACTGTCTTCTGTCGTACCTTTCTCCGGAATAAAATGCTTATTTTCCGAAAGTTTGGAAGATATCAATTCAATGGCTGTTTTAAGCCTGTCGTGCTTTTCTGTAATTTCCTGTCTGGCTGCAACATCTGAAAACTTTACGGTATCTTCGATTTCTTGGGTAGCGACAAGTTCCACGCTGCCGGTTTTTTGCAACGCGTTCAGAATCTTATCACGATGATAATCAAGCCCCATCAGCCTGATTTTTGACATTTCAACAATTGCCATACTTTTAACTCAATATTTCCTTGACAATAATTTCCGCAGCGGCATCAAAATTATCGGACGCTTTTTGCACCATTTTCTCCGCTTGCTCTTTACCCGATTCTATTTTCTCGTTAAAAAGTTTTTCTGCTTCTTCTTCGGCTTTTTTTAACGCCGCCTTACTATGCATTTTAAAGACGGAAATAGCGTGTTTTTTTATTTCTTCCGCTCTGTTGCCGGCATCTAAAACTTCTTTTCTCGCTTTTTCTTCGGCAAGTTTTATCATTTCATCCGCTTGCTTTTCCGCTTCAAGAATAGAGCCTATTATTTCATTCATGTCAAAAGCCCCTTTAACTATAAATCATTTATAAAAATATTTTATTTATACAATGTTATTAATAAATTCTGCCGTAAATGTTATCTGAACGCCTGATTTATAAAAAATTATATGTCGTTTATATTATGTCGTTTATATATAATATATAAAAATATTATAGATAATTGTAATGTATTTTATATTTAAAAGTCAAGTAATTTTTGTCAATAAAAGTGCACTGAACGTTTTAATCCTCTGATTCGGTATTATTTTCACACTTGAAAATTATTCCAAATAGAAAAATAAACGAAAAAAGTATATACTTATAATTGCAAACATATTCGTATATAAAATCATATTATAAATTGAAATAATAATTTTGATATTATTATAAATCAAGAAAAACGAAAAAGTAAACGTTTATATATACAAATTATACATTATTTCCCTTGCGGCACCTGCTTAACAAAAATGTAAACGAAAAAATTTTATTAATTTAAAAAAACTGATTAAAAACGCTTGCAATTTATTTCTAAATTTGGTATATTATATCAGCAATCACGAGAGAGCAATGGGAGCATAGCTCAGCTGGGAGAGCATCTGCCTTACAAGCAGGGGGTCATAGGTTCGAGCCCTATTGTTCCCACCAATCTTCTCTTCTGATTGCGTGGAATATTTTTGCGGGAATGGCTCAGTGGTAGAGCGTTGCCTTGCCAAGGCAAATGTCGCGAGTTCGAATCTCGTTTCCCGCTCCATTTTTTTATATAGGGATTTTTCCCTGTGTTTAAAGGCGCCATAGCCAAGTGGTAAGGCAAGGGTCTGCAAAATCCTCACCCCCAGTTCAAATCTGGGTGGCGCCTCCAAAATCGCCGAGGTGGCGAAATAGGCAGACGCAAGGGACTTAAAATCCCTCGGTGGCAACACCGTACCGGTTCAAGTCCGGTCCCCGGCACCATATCCTGATAACCTGAGTTTCTTTTTGTAAAAGATATTCAGGTTATTTTGTTTGTTACAAAAATTATTTTAAGAATTCTGACCTTCCCTTCTCTTATAAAATAAAGCAAATTTTTGTTTATAAAGAATATTTTTCAAGCGTTCTTCTGTAATTTTACAATTTTATAATAAAGATAAATTAAAAGTCTATTTCAGACCTTTCAACCTCTGTTAAAAAACAAACCGAGCATAAATATCATAATGTAAATTATATTAAATAAAAGAAAAAAATTAATAAAGGAGAAGTTAAATTTTA
>CALWBJ010000210.1 GCA_944376035.1 uncultured Clostridia bacterium
GACTGCGGCGACCAAGCGGCGATCGAAAAGTATGCAGGCAAGAAATACACTCTGTTCGGAGTGGAAATAGACTCTGTAAAGCGTGCCGTTAAGGACAGATATAATTCGGAAAAAGTCGCTAATATCACTTCGTGGTCAAACGGTAAGGTGTTCGAGGGCTTTTTTGAAAGAGCGTGCCGTCTCACATTAAACGCGACAAGAAAAGAAGCAGCCTCCGAGGGCGCGGAACTTATAATATCGCAGATTAGCAATAATTACTTTAACTATTACAGCGATATATCGGGATATCCCGGCTGTGATTTCATCGGTCCCGAAATAGTCGTTTACGGCAACAAGGATTATAAAACGGTCGGAATAAACGAGAAATACTTAATACCCTCGGCGCGGGCTTTCGACGTATTGTCGGACGGCGGAACGGTAACGGTTACCGTCAGAGTGTCGGGAAATACCTTAATCTCGGCGGCGGCATGCGACTCGGAAAAAGAGATAACGCTTGACAGGTACGGTCTGTATTCGGTTATTTACGAAGCGACAGATATCCGAGGTAACGTTACGACAAAAACTCTACGAATCAAGGTGGCGGATGAAATACCTCCGACGTTAAATGTTTCGGGAACTTATAAAGAAACTTACAGTGTGGGCGAAAGCGTAAAAATATACCAATACACCGCCGAGGATTTGCAGGGCGCGCTGACGTCGTCGGTCTTCATAAAAGATTCTTCGCTCAAAATTACATTTCTGACTCCGGGACAAGACTATAAGTTTGAAACGGCGGGTGAATACGAGATAATTTACCGTGCCGTCGACGAGGCGCAGAACGTAACGAGGGTGGTTTACAGTATCACCGTAAAGTAGGAGATAAAAAATGTTTAAGAAATTGACGGTTATCATTTTAGCGGGACTTATGGTTCTGTCCGGCTGTTCGTGCGGCGACGGAAAAACCGCAGAACGGGAAAACGGGGATTACGATTTGTATGCCGGAATAAATTTTGACAATGTAATAGAGGATATTGTACAAAACGGTTCAAGCGATTATAAGATAGTGTATCCCGGGAATGCGAGCGAGAGCGAGCAGTACGCCGCGGGCGAATTGCAGAATTACATCGCGCAGGCTACCGACGTGTATTTGCCTCTTAAAGACGAGAGGACGGTCGGCGGCGAAGCGGATAAGATAATATCTGTCGGCCGCACGGAGTTTTTCGCTTCTCTCGGCGTAAGCGTTACCGACGAGGAGTTTAACGGGGACGGCTTTATACTCAAAACATCGGGAAACAGCCTGTATATATGCGGCGCAAACGACCGCGGAACAATGTACGGAGTATACGATTTTCTTGAAAAGATTCTCAATATTAAATTTCTTGATATAGATACAGAGTACGTACCCGAAACCGACGTTCTGCCTCTTTATGAAATGGACGTAAAGGAAATTCCCGAGTTCAGGTACCGCACTACGCTTACCGACTCCACTTACCACGTTGCGGATAAGGCGTTTGCGGTAAAGACAAGACAGAATCACGACTTTATAAATCTCGACGGAAAATACGGCGGAAACATAAACGTTAACAAAGATATAAACAACGTGCATAACAACTTAACTTACGTATCTCCGGGGGTATACTATTCGGACGAAGAACAGCGGCAGCAGAACGCTCACATGTTTTATATGGGTACAGACGGCGAGCCGATAGATATATGTTACAGCGACGGAATAAACGAAGACGGCATCATAGATTATTCTACGGTCAACGCTGCGTCCGCCTACATAGAAGGTATGAAAAAAGTACTGAAACAGAATCCCGACGCCGAATATTATGTGTGCGGTCAGGAAGATATAACGTCGTGTTGCGCGTGTACGAAGTGTGTGGACGTCAAGAATAAATACGGCACCACTACAGCGTGCGTGTTGCGGTTTTATAACGCAATAGCAAAAGACATACAGGAATGGGCAGATACTCAGAGCGTATTCGGCGGTAAAGAGATAAAAGTGGTTGTGTTCAGTTATTATTTTTCAAGCGAGGCCCCCGTTGTTTTTGACAGCGCACGTGGCGAATATAAACCCGTGGACGACTCGGTGGTGCTTGCCGATAACGTGATTTTAAGGTTTGCGGACATAACTTCTCATCCTTATTACTCGATAGTGGACAGCCGCAATACAGAAAACGGATACGGTCCCGAATATTTTGAAAAATGGGCTCCCGTGGTAGGTGATAACGGCGTCTGGTACTGGACATATATAACAAATCATACTTATTATTTCGGATATTATCCCTATATGTCAAAAATACGCGAAAGTCTTACCGCGCTTTCAGACATGAACTGCGAGTATGTTCTTTTACAGCATAACACCACGGAATACAACGATTGGAAAGCCATAATGGACTGCTACATCGGCAACAAACTGTGCTGGCATCCCAACAGGAGCGTAAAAGAGTTGCAGGAAGAATTCATAAAATATTATTTTGGGATTGTTTCGGAGGAGATAGGAGAAATGGTAACCTATCTTGACGAATGGTATGCCGACACCATAACCAATGTATATTCAAAAATATATTACGATATGTTCAACGCTAACTATATACCCGTTGAGCATTGGGAAAACGTGCTTGAAACTGTGGAGAATGCAGAAAAAAAGGTTGAAGAATCCTCATTGAGCGCCGAAGAAAAACACTCGCTCGGAACAAAACTCGACAGGGTAAAACTCATGCCGCTCTATGCTCTCATGACGTGCAGAACGGTTTACTATGCGGACAACGAAACAAAATATAATTCTGTTGCGAGCGATTTCTTCTCCTTATGTTCCGAACTCGGCGTAACGCAGTACGGCGAGCACCGATATGTTTCTGATTTAAAAGCGCTTTATCCTTTTATATCTTCATGATTTCATGACCGCGGAGAAAAAACAATGCATTTAAGTTTTAAGCGTTGCCGTCTTATACGGAGAGGTGCAGTTAAAAAGCAAAACGTTAATCAGATTTAAAACCTAAAATAAAATAACGCCGAAGATAATCGACAAAAAGGACTCAATATTATGCAAATTACGAATAAAAAAGCGGAAAAAGTTAAAATAGCCTATATAGGCGGCGGTTCAAGAGGCTGGGCGAGAGGGCTTATGAGCGATCTCGCCGCCGAAAGCAGGATGTGCGGAAAAGTATATCTTTACGACATTGATTATTCCGCCGCAAAAGACAACGAAAAAATAGGCAATATGTATAAAGAATTGCCCGACTGCGCAAGTAAGTGGGATTACATAGCGGTAAAAACGCGCGAAGAAGCGCTTAAAGACGCGGATTTTGTGGTTATTTCCATACTTCCGGGTACGTTTGATCAAATGGAAACAGACGTCCACGTACCGGAAGAATACGGTATATATCAGTCGGTAGGCGATTCGGTGGGACCGGGAGGCGCGGTCAGAGCGCTAAGGACAATTCCCATGTATGTGGAAATCGCGAATGACATTAAAAAGTACTGTCCCGACGCGTGGGTTATAAATTATACAAATCCAATGACAGTGTGTACGCGAACTTTGTACGAGGTGTTTCCGGAAATAAAAGCGTTCGGATGTTGTCATGAAGTATTTGCCACACAGGAGTTTATAGCAAACGTATACAACAGCATAAACGGCACGGCAATAGACCGTTATGATATAAGCGTTAATATTTTCGGTGTAAATCATTTTACCTGGGTAGACGCCGCGCACTACAATAATATCGACCTTATGCCCATGATGAAAAAATACGCCGAAGAAAACAAGGACGGCAAGGCATTCACGACTCTTAACTGGATGAACAAAAATTTTGCTACTAACCAGACTGTAAAACTTGACCTTTATCGCCGATACGGAATACTTGCGGCGGCGGGAGACAGACATCTTGCCGAATTCTGTCCGGGCGCATGGTATCTTAAAGACCCTGACACCGTAGCAAAATATAATTTTGCCCTTACTTCTGTCAAATGGCGTAAAGAAGACCTTAAAGAAAGGTTAAGAAAGGCACGGGCGATTATTTCGGGAGAAGAACCGCTGAAAATAGAAAAGACCGGCGAGGAAGGAGTCAATCAGATGGTTGCGCTTACGGGAATTGCCCCTTATGTTACTAACGTGAATATTCCTAATATAGGTCAGATAGAGAATTTGCCGAAGGGCGCGGTGGTAGAGACTAACGCTTATTTTTCGGGCGACAGCGTCCGTCCTGTATGTGCGGGAAGAATTCCCGATGACGTCAATCATCTTGTGATAAGACATGTTTATAATCAGGAAAGAATAGTAAAATCAGGAGTAAAAGGCGATTATGAAGGAGTGTTCAGAGCGTTTATAAACGATCCCAACGTCGTAATCGGACTTGATAAGGCAAGAGAACTGTTTGACAAAATGCTTGAAAAAACAAAAGATTACCTGCCTTTTTATGAAAAGTATAAAGCCGAAGAAAAGAGTTTTATCTGAAAATATAAAAATCATTATTTTCGAAAATACCGAAATTATTTTTTATCAGCATATCAGCATATTTATTATTGAATTTTATATTTTTATAATTATATTTTTGTATTAAATGAATACACAAAATAAATTTTATAATCAGATGTCCTTTCACTCTCTCCGCCGAAGAAAATCGGGCGGAGAGAGTGAAAGGATAAAATATTTTAAAGTTTAAGAAAACTTTAATTTAACATAAAAACATTCAATTTATTTAAAAGAATTTCCTTATGCTGAAAAAAGGTTGACTTTATATCAAAAATGTTTTTTAATTAAATTTGAAAAATAATAAAATCCGATATTTTAACACGAACGGAAAACACTAGGCGAAAAAAATAATTACGTTCTTAAAACGAGGGTTTTAAAATTAAACATTAACCGTAGGAGTTAATTATGAACATTTTGCGCGAAACAATGATTTGGAACGGGTGCGAAGACAAAAATCAGTACGTCGACTTTTTTGCGACCTTTAAGACGAAAACGCATGAAAAAATTGTCGTTAATATTTCTTGCGACAATATTTTTACCTTTTATGTAAACGGCGCGACGGCGGGTTTCGGCAGTTGTCAGAACTTTCCTGCCGCAAAACAGTATTATACTTTTGACAT
>CALWBJ010000211.1 GCA_944376035.1 uncultured Clostridia bacterium
TTGCTAAAAAAACAGTGGATGTTCTTCCTGACGATACTCCGGAAATTCTCCAAAAAAGAGTTATGGAGCAGGCGGAATGGATACTTCTTCCGCAGGCGGCCGAAAAAGTTTGTAGTGAATTATTGAAGGAAAAAACAAAAGAGTAAGGAGTTTTTTTAAGATGAATATATATGAGATAAAATCCATGGGCGCACGTATAGAGGGTAATCCTTATGTAGGACGCGGGATAGTGATAGGTAAAACTGCGGACGGTAAAAATGCCGCTACGGCGTATTTCATAATGGGCAGGAGCGAAAACAGCCGAAACCGTGTTTTCGAAATTAAAAACGGAGAAGTTTTTACTAAACCCTTTGACGAAAGCAAGGTTAAAGATCCGTCGCTCATAATTTATGCGGCTGTAAGGAGTTTTGATAATAAACTTATTGTAACAAACGGTGATCAGACCGATACCGTTTACGATTTTGTATCTCAGGGCAAATGCTTTAACGAAGCGCTGAAAACTCGTTCTTTTGAACCCGACGCGCCTAACTTTACGCCCAGAATCAGCGGAATGCTCTCGTTCGGAAAATGCGATTTTACATATAAAATGAGCATACTTAAAAGTATAGACGATAAGGGAAGCGATTGCGCAAGGTACACTTTTGATTATCCGTCGGTCGCCGGACTCGGACATTTTATTCATACGTATGTAACAGACGGTGATCCCATACCTACATTTCAGGGTGAACCCGAACGCGTCTTGATACCTGACTGTATAGACGAATTTGCGGGAGATATCTGGAATAATCTTGATGAAAAAAACAGAATATCGCTTTACGTAAGATATACAGATCTTAAAACAATGAAAATTACAGAAAGGCTTATAAATAAAAACAAATAATTTTTTACAGATTAAATTAAACTTCTAAAAGTATGATTTAATATACTTTTATTACGGTCAAAGAATAATTTTATAAAATAAAACGGAGAGTAAAAATGAAAGAATTTGAACTCAAATACGGTTGCAATCCCAATCAGAAACCGGCAAGAATATATATGTCAGACGGTAAAGATCTTCCCATAAAAATTTTAAGCGGAAGACCCGGTTATATAAATTTTCTGGACGCATTTAATTCCTGGCAACTTGTCAAGGAACTTAAAGAAGCGACAGGGCTTGCTTCTGCAACTTCTTTTAAGCACGTCAGTCCTACGTCTGCCGCTGTCGGGAAAATTCTTCCCGAAGACTTAAAAAAAGCATGTTTTGTGGACGACATAGAAGGGCTTGACGATTCTCCGCTTGCATGCGCATATGCCCGTGCGAGGGGAACCGACCGCCAATGCTCGTTCGGTGATTTTATAGCGCTTTCCGACGTGTGCGATAAGACCACCGCGCTTTTAATCAAGAGAGAAGTTTCCGACGGAATAATTGCGCCTGGATATACCGACGAGGCTTTGGAAATTTTAAAAACAAAGCGTAAAGGTAATTATAATATTGTAGAAATAGATAAATCTTACGTTCCCGAGGAAAAAGAAATAAAACAGGTATACGGCATAACTTTTGAACAGGGCAGAAACAACTTCCGTATCGACGGAAGCCTTTTAAATAACATAGTAACCAAAAACAAAACTTTAACAGAAGACGCTAAACGCGATCTTATTATTTCATTGATAACGCTTAAATATACACAGTCCAACTCGGTTTGTTTTGCTTTTGACGGACAGGCAATCGGCGTCGGCGCGGGGCAGCAATCGAGGATTCACTGCACTCGTCTCGCTGGCGGTAAAGCGGACACCTGGTTCCTTAGACGGCATGAAAAGGTTTTAAATCTTCCGTTTCTCGACACACTCGGACGTCCCGAAAGAGACAACGTTATCGACGGTTATATAAATAAAAATGAAGAAGACGTATGTGCCGACGGTAATTGGCAGAAATACTTTAAGCGCCGTCCGGAGCCTTTCACGAAAGAAGAAATGCGCGCTTATTTAGATAAAATCAGCGGAGTATCTTTGGGTTCTGACGCATTTTTCCCGTTTGGAGACAACATTGAGCGCGCAAAATTAAGCGGAGTTTCATTCGTTGCTCAACCGGGAGGTTCGGTAAGAGACGATCTCGTGATTGAAACATGCAATAAATATAACATGGTTATGGCATTCACGGGCATGAGGCTTTTCCATCACTGATAAAATTAAAAGCGAAAACGCATATAAAAACGTTTTTGCTTTTTCATTAGGACAGTAATTTTACCGGATAACTCAGTTCAATTAGTCTGGATTCAAATATTACAGGCGCGTTAAATTTGATTTTTGAAATTGTCCGCATTAAGGAGTAAAATATGAAAATTCTCGTTGTCGGCGGCGGAGGCCGCGAGCACGCAATAATAAAAAAGTTAAAAGAAAATAAAAGTGTGGAAAAGATTTTTGCGCTTCCCGGAAACGGCGGGATAGCGGCTGATGCCGTTTGTGTCCCGATAGGAGCAAAAGAAATAGATAAAATAGCAGAATTTGCAGTAAAGGAGAAAATAGATTACGCCGTTGTCGCGCCTGACGACCCGTTAGTACTCGGCGCAGTGGATGTTCTGAACGAAAAAGGTATACCGTGTTTCGGACCGACTGCAAATGCCGCTATTATAGAAGGAAGCAAGGCTTTTTCCAAGAACCTTATGAAAAAGTACGGTATTCCGACCGCCGCGTTTGAAATTTTTTCAGATGCGGAAAAAGCGCTCGAATACCTTAAAACGGCTCCCATTCCTACGGTAATAAAAGCAGACGGACTTGCGCTCGGCAAAGGCGTTATAATAGCAAATACTCGTGAGGAAGCCTTTTCCGCCGTACGCTCGATAATGGAGGATAAGGTTTTCGGAAGCAGCGGCAATAAAATAGTGATAGAGGAATTTCTTTCAGGCCCTGAGGTATCCGTGCTTTCTTTCACCGACGGAAAGACGGTCGTTCCCATGGTATCTTCTATGGACCATAAGCGTGCGGGAGATAATGACACGGGGCTTAATACGGGTGGAATGGGGACTGTTGCGCCTAATCCTTACTATACGGAAGATATTGCAAAAAGGTGCATGGAAGAAATATTTATACCGACCGTAAAAGCCATGAATGCGGAAGGAAGAACATTCAAAGGTTGTCTTTATTTCGGACTTATGATTACGAAAGACGGTCCCAAAGTAATAGAATACAACTGCCGATTCGGAGATCCCGAAACGGCAGTTGTATTCTATTACTTTGGGACCGTCTTAATAGAATACAACTGCCGATTCGGAGATCCCGAAACGCAGGTTGTACTGCCTCTTTTAGAAAGCGATCTGCTTGAAATAATGATGGCAACGACAAACGGTACTCTTAAAGCGGATATGGTCAGGTTTTCCGATAAAAGCGCATGCTGTGTGGTAATGGCGTCGGAGGGTTATCCCGTAAAGTATAAAACGGGATTTGAACTTAATATTCCGAAAGATATTCCGCTTACTGTTTATGTCGCGGGAGCGAAAGAGGAGGACGGCAAACTTTTGACCGCGGGCGGCAGGGTACTCGGAGCAGTCGCCGTCGCATCTACGCTCGAAGAGGCGATAGATAAGGTTTATAAAGATATTGACAAAATTCATTTTGATAATGCATATTACAGACGACATATAGGTCAGCGCGCGCTCAATGCAAAGGAGAAGTTATAATAACGGTTTATCTGGTATACGTTGAGAAGAAAAAAGGCTTAGACAATGAGGCGGCGGAGACAACT
>CALWBJ010000212.1 GCA_944376035.1 uncultured Clostridia bacterium
GGCGAGACCTTAAAAGTCTTGAATCCGCAAGCGAAGTCATACTCGTAAAGGGCGGCGCGGTGTCCGTTGACGGTGTAATCAAAGCCCGCGAAGAAGGGCTTTCGCAACGGATAAATTATAATATTACCGAAAAACTGGAAATTGCCGACAAGGCAGTAAGTTTAATCGGACCTAAAAGTTCGATATTTATCGACGGAGGCTCGACAACAACTTATTTTGCCCGCGCGCTCCCCGACGACGATTATTATATTCTTACTAACGCTCTCAATATCGCGGAAATTTGTATAAGAAAAGATAAACCTTCGGTTGCAATTCTCGGCGGAGACGTAAAGCGCCACAGTTTTGTTACGGTGGGAAAATCCTGCGCGGAATTTATTTCTTCCGTAAACATCGAAAATGCAGTTATGACCGCGACAGGGTTTATAAAGGAAAGCGGAGCGTTTACATGCGGAAGTCAGTCGGAAGCGGAAGTCAAACGTCAGGTTATCCAGAAGGCTAAAAACGTAATAATGCTTTTAGACAGTTCCAAAGTCAATAAAAGCACACCCTACACATTTGCGACGCTTGACGACGTAAACTGTATGGTCGTGGATAAAAATTTCCCTATGCAGTCAAGAAAAGAAATAGAAGCAAGGGGAATAACCGTTGTCTGAGATGGGGTTTAATAATAATTAGTAATAAATTTTAACTAAAATTTTAAACTGTGTTTTAGTAATTAACCTTTATTTCAGTAAAAATCATAATACGTTGTTAACATTCGGCGGAGTTTTACTTGTCAAAATGTCGGAAAACGTGTTATTATAAAATAATAAACGGTAAAATTAAGTATTTTCCGTAACATTAAGTTTTATATAGGTAATTATATATAACGGTATATATAACCGAAAAAGCGGAATTATTAAAATAATAAAATATAAAAAAACAAAATAAAAAGTAATTATATTAAAATTTTTAAAAAAGTAAATTCAGAAAAGCATATATAAGGAAAAAACGAATGTTCAAAAGACTCCGCGCCGATATAAGGGCTGCCAAAGCCAACGACCCCGCAGCGAGAAGTAAGTTCGAAATATGGCTTACCTATTCGGGTGTTCACGCGCTTTCATGGCACAGGTGGGCGCATTTTCTGTATAAAATAAAATTGAGACTGCTTGCCCGAATCACAAGTCAGTTTGCCAAGTGGCTTACGGGCATAGAAATTCACCCCGCCGCAAAGATTGCGGGTGGTGTGTTTATTGACCACGGCACGGGTGTGGTAATAGGCGAAACCGCAGAGATAGAAGAAGGCGTGGTTATTTATCAGGGAGTAACGCTCGGCGGAACGGGTAAGGATAAAGGAAAGCGCCACCCGACTGTCAAAAGAGGCGTTATAATAAGCGCGGGGGCAAAGGTGCTCGGCGCTTTCACGGTGGGTGAATACGCCAAGATAGGCGCGGGCGCGGTAGTGCTTAAAGAAGTCCCGCCTTACGCAACGGTCGTAGGCGTTCCCGGTAAAGTAGTAAGAATAAACGGCGAGAAAGTTTGCGCTGATCTGGAACAGGAAAAAAGAGACCCGTTGCAGGAAGAAATTTGCCATTTAAGAGATAAAATTTTCGAACTCGAACAAAAAATAGAAACTCTTACCGAAAAATTAAAAAAAGATAATTGAATTTTTTAATTTTTATTAAGCATCTTTCCCGACGATTATAAGACAATTATAAATCATATAAATAATATAAAACTTGTAATATTTGACAAACCATAAAACGTATAACAATACTTTAAAAATATTAGGAAATATTATGAAAATGTACAACACTCTCAGCGGTAAAAAAGAAGAGTTCATTCCGCTTGAAGCAGGCAAGGTAAAAATGTACGCCTGCGGAATCACGGTTTCGGGCGAAGCGCATATAGGGCACGCATATCAGGCGATAGTTTACGATATAATAAGAAAATATCTTGAAAAGAAAGGTTACGACGTAACTTATGCCAGAAACTATACCGACGTCGACGATAAAATAATAAAAAAGTCCAACGAAACGGGAATTCCCGCCGATAAATACGCTGCGGATATGATTAAAAATATCGACGCGCAAATGGAACGGCTTAAAGTCGGCGAGCCCACGCTCTGGATTAAAGCGACCGAGAGTATGGATGATATTATCGGTTTTATAAGCGCACTTATCGATAAAAATCACGCTTATGTTACCGAAAAGGGAGACGTTTATTTTTCGGTAGAAAGTTTCCCGTCTTACGGCAAGTTATCGCACCGTAATCTTGAAGACGCCATGAACGGAGTCAGAGTGGAAAACGACGAACTCAAAAAAAATCCGCTTGACTTTGCGCTTTGGAAATCGGCAAAACCCGGTGAACCTAGTTGGCATTCTCCGTGGGGTGAAGGAAGACCCGGCTGGCATATAGAGTGCTCTGCAATGAACAGAAAGGCGTTCGGAGACAGAATAGATATTCACGGCGGCGGAAGAGATTTGATTTTCCCGCACCACGAAAACGAAATAGCGCAGACCGAGTCGCTTACGGGTAAGCAGTTTGCGTCTTACTGGATACACAACGGATTAATTAAAGTTAACGGTCAGAAAATGAGTAAGTCCTTGGGC
>CALWBJ010000213.1 GCA_944376035.1 uncultured Clostridia bacterium
GCCGACAAAGCGAAAAGGGTTGTAGGTTATGAAATAGACCAAAAACTTAAACCTATTCTTTTAGAAACTCTAGGCGACAGGGACAACATAGAAATTGTCTTTAAAGACGTCATGAAAGAAAAAATGGCGGATATTGAAAAAAGAGCGGGCGGGCAATATATGTTAGTCGCAAATCTGCCTTATTATATAACAACACCGATAGTTATGCGCTTTCTGGAAGAAGGAAAAAATCTGAAAGGAATGGCGGTTACCGTACAGGAAGAAGTTGCAAAAAGATTTGAAGCAAGACCCGGTACTTCCGATTATGGCGCGATAACCGTTGCTATAAATTTAAGAGGCTCGGCAAAAATAGTAAAAAAGATAAACAGAGAAATGTTTACGCCTGTTCCCAATGTGGATTCGGCGGTAGTGAAAATCGACATGGAAAAAAATAAATTTCCTTCCGCTGACCTTTCTGCCGTACGGGACTTGGTCAGATGCGGTTTTTCGAGCAGGAGAAAGACGCTTGTCAACAATCTGATGAATTTTTATAAACTTGAAAGAAAAACTGCAGAAGAACTGCTTGCAGAGGCGTCTATACCGCTTTCTGCCCGCGGAGAAACACTATCTGCCGAACAGTTCGTAGTTTTGTCGGATTTAATTAAAAACAAACTTTCCTGACGGGAAATGCGACAAAAAATTATAAAATAAAAAAGCCGAGGTTTCGGAATGAAGAAAATAGTGCTTGCAAGTTCGAATAAAGGAAAACTTAAAGAAATAAAGCATATGTTTACGGAATACGAAGTAGTATCCTGTAAAGATATGGGTTTTAATGATGAGATAGAAGAAAACGGAAAGACTTTTTACGAAAACGCGCTTATCAAGGCAAAAACGGTTTCCGACGCGCTTAACCTTCCCGCACTTGCAGATGACAGCGGAATATGCGTGGAATCACTCGGCGGCGCGCCGGGTATATACAGCGCGAGATATTCTCCCGAAGGTACGGACAGAAGCAATTACGAACTGCTTTTAAAAAACCTTGAAGGAGTTAAAAACAGAAAAGCAAAATTTGTCTGTTGCATGGTGTATTATAAACCGGGCGGAGAAATTATTACCGCTACCGGAGAAACGGAGGGCGAAGTGCTGTACGCACCCGAAGGCGAAAACGGTTTCGGTTACGACCCTGTATTTTACAGTAACGACTTGGGAAAAAGTCTCGGCGTTGCTACAGAAGAAGAGAAAAATGCTATAAGCCATCGCCGTCGCGCGCTCGAAAAATTAAAGGAGTTACTTTGATTAAGGCGGTTATAATATCTGATACTCACGGAAATCTCGGCGCTATCGAAAAACTCCTTCCGATAATGAAGGAAAGCGACGCAGTGTTTCATTTGGGAGATTTTTCCTCCGATATCAAACCTTTTTCAGGTGAGATAAAAAAGTTGTACTCGGTAAATGGCAACTGCGACGGAGGCGGTGAAGATTTGATTGCAGAGATAGGCGGACTTAAAATACTTTTAACGCATGGCGACCGTTACGGAGTTAAAACTTCAATGCTCAAACTTTTATTACGGGCGAAAGAAGCGAAAGTTCAGGCTGTTTTTTACGGACATACGCATATACCTCGCGAGGAAACTGTTGAAGGAATAAAATTCATAAATCCCGGTTCTATGACGAGATACGGGGAAAAAACCTACTGTTATGCCGTAATAGATAAAGGTAAGATTATTTCTAAAATAGTGCCGCTATACGATTTATAACTGAATTGATTTCTAAAAACTTAAATTGTTTGAAAACAGGCTTTTTTAAGAAGGTAAATTATATATGAAAATAAAGCAATCGATAGACGATATAATAGGAAAAACTCCGCTTTTACAACTTAATAATATAATGGAAACGCAAGCGCTGAAAGGTAAAATTCTGGCAAAACTGGAATATCTTAACCCTGCCGGGAGCGTTAAGGACAGGGCGGCGAAATCCATGCTTGACGACGCCGAAAGTAGAGGCGTAATAAAGTCGGGCGCAACAATAATAGAGCCTACCAGCGGCAACACGGGAATAGGTCTTGCCGCGATAGGAGCAAGGCGAGGATATAAAGTTATATTAACTATGCCCGACACTATGAGTATGGAGAGAAGAAAACTCCTTTCCGCATACGGTGCGGAAGTTGTGCTTACCAAAGGTGCGCTCGGTATGAAAGGGGCTATAGATAAGGCTATTGAACTAAATAAAACCATACCTAACAGTTTTATTCCGTCTCAGTTTGAAAATCCTGCAAATATACAGGCGCATTATAAAACAACGGGTCCCGAAATATGGGAAGACACAGAAGGGAAAGTCGATATTTTGGTTGCAGGCGTAGGCTCGGGCGGAACTTTAAGCGGAACGGGCAAATTCCTTAAAGAGAAAAATCCTGAAATCAAGGTGGTCGCCGTAGAACCCGCCTCATCTCCGATGATTGAAAAAGGGTATTCGGGAAGTCATAAAATACAGGGAATAGGAGCAAATTTTATCCCTGCAAATTTTGACAGAAAAGTTTGCGATTTTGTTATGGGAATAACCGATGAACAGGCTATGGACGGAGCAAGGCTTATTGCAAAGAAAGAAGGCATATTGGTCGGTATTTCGTCAGGCGCTGCCCTTTACGCCGCTATGGAACTTGCTAAAAAGGAAGAGAATCAAGGAAAAAATATAATTGTTATTATTCCCGATACGGGGGACAGATATCTCTCGACAGAACTTTTCAGTTAACTTAACTTAATTTTATCTGAATTATTATTAAAAAACGGTATTTTAGAAATTTACTTTCATTAATTAACAAATTTTACTTTGTTAAATGGACGTGTTATAATTCTGAGTTTATCGGTTAAATTTTATATTTATAAATATGAAGATAAAAGTTTTAATTGAGGTTAACTGAAAATAGTGTGAAAATGCAATAAAAGAATGTAACAAAAAAGCCGCCGTTTCAGGCGGTTTTTTAGTTTTAAATTAAAAAATGTGTAAAACAGATTACACATTTAAATACCGTAAAAACGGTAAAGAGCCGAAAAAGTTTACGCTCTTTCGACTTTGCCGCTTTTCAAGCATCTTGTGCAGACATATTCCTTTGACACTTTGCCGTCAGCGGTCTTAATACTTACTTTTTGCAGATTAGCCTCATAAGATTTAGGTGTTTTGCGGTTAGAGTGGCTGACGAGATTTCCTGAAAGTTTACCTTTACCGCATACGCTACAAATCCTGCTCATATAAAAATCCTCCTGTTGGGAAATCGTTTATTTTTCAACAACAAATAATGTACCATATAATCGGACAAAAAGCAACAAAATTTCGTTAAAATAATAAAAAAATATAGTAAATATTTTTCATAAAATCAAAAATTTTTAATAATTTATCTTAAAGTGTTGCAAAAGAATCATAAATATTGTAAAATAACAGTATCGTATTAGCGAGGATAGTTATGTCGGCGAAGACGAATAATATTTACGGCAAAATAATAATAACCAATAAAACGATAGGGCGGTTTGTCAATCATATCGCCATGGATTGCTACGGGATAGTGGAACTTGTCCCGTTCAGTCTTTTTGAAAGCGTTAAAGGTTTTTTTACATTCGGCTCGGAAGGGAAGGGCGTGAAAGTACGCTCGGTCGGAGACCGGATTTTTATCGACGTGTCCGTAATAGTTAAGTACGGCGTATCAATCAAAGCGGTAGTTGAAGCCCTTAAAGAATCCGTCAAGTACAAGGTGGAAAGGTTTACGGGAATGATAGTGGATACTATAAACGTAAATGTGGTGGGCGTAAAAAAATAGTCGAAAAAATTAAGATTCTCTCTATATTCGGAGTTTACAGTCATGCAAAAAACAATAAACGGAGCGATGCTGAAGTCGATGATATTGACTGCGGCTAAACTTCTTGAAATAAACAGGGTAAATGTAGATTCATTAAACGTATTTCCGGTGCCTGACGGCGATACCGGCACAAACATGTCTCTGACATTGCAGTCGGCGGTCAAAGAGATAATAAATTGTCCGAGCAACTCGGTTTCGGCTGTAGCCGACGCGGTGGCAAAAGGCGCGCTTCGCGGAGCGAGAGGTAATTCAGGAGTAATACTTTCACAGGTTTTAAGAGGATTCTGTAACACGGTAAAGAACGCGCAGGAAATAGATACACGTTTGTTTGCACAGGCATTGAAAGCGGGAGCGGAAGTAGCTTACGGAGCGGTAAGCAAACCTCAGGAAGGCACAATGCTGACGGTAGCCAAAATGGTCGCTGAACACGCTGTAAGCATAAGGAATAAACATAAAGATTTTGAAACTTTCCTGCCTGAAATAATAAATAAAGGCAATCTTGCGGTTGAACTTACGCCGTCGCTGTTACCCGTACTTAAAAAAGCGGGAGTTGTGGACGCAGGCGGTAAGGGGCTCATGTGTCTTTATGAAGGTATGTACAAAGCGGTTATGGGAGAGACTGTAAGCGGGGATGTAGTTTTACCCGAAGCCAAGTCAAACGAAACCGCTATGGAACATGCGGACATTATGAGTCTCGGCAGCATAGAATTTGCATACTGCACGGAATTTTTCATAATTAACATAAATAAGAAAACAACAGTTGCCGATATAGAAAAACTAAGAGAAAAACTTATGACGATCGGCGATTGCGTTATAGTTATAGGCGATCTTGAACTCGTAAAAGTACACGTCCATACCAACCAACCCGGAGTAGCGCTCAGCGAGGCATTGAAACTCGGCGAACTTGATAAACTGAAAATCGAGAACATGCTTGAACAGAACCGTGCGCTGAAAAAAAAGTACGAAGAAGAGAAAAAGGATATGGGCATGGTATCGGTGTCATCGGGAGACGGATTGCTCAGTATTTTTAAAGACCTTATGGTTGATTTCGTGATTGACGGAGGACAGTCTATGAATCCTTCGGCAAGCGATATAGCGGACGCAGTTCAACGCGTAAATGCGGATAACGTATTTGTGTTCCCGAACAACAAAAATATAATTCTTGCGGCGGAACAGGCGAAATCGCTTGTTGAGAACAGAACGATACACGTTATACCCACAAAGAATGTGCCGCAGGGATTTTCGGCGGCGTTAGCATTCAATCCCGATCTTCCGGTTGACGAAAATAAAGCAAATATGATACACGCTATGGATACTATAACCGTAGGGCAGGTAACATATGCGGTCAGAAACACTAAAATAGACGGGTTCGAACTTAAAGAAGGCGATATAGTCGGTCTCGATAATAAAAAGATTCTTGCCAAAGGAAAAAATAAAGACGATGTAGTGATTGACCTTATAGAGCGTTTGCGTGACGGAGAAGAACTGATAACTTTATATTACGGACAGGACGTGAAGGAAGAAGAGGCAAACGCGTTAAAGGAAAAAATAAAAGAGAAGTACCCCGAATGCGATGTGGTTATTCATTACGGCGGTCAGCCTATATATTATTATTATATAGCATTAGAATAAAACGGAAAATACGGGGAAAGTTAAGACTTTCCCCTTTTTAGTTAAGTTCCGTCTGACGAAACTTATGCAGACTAATTAAACGTCGGGCGTTCCGGCTTTATTTTATGTGATATATTATAATCTGTTTAACATAATGAAACATGCGGACGATTATCCGAAAAACATAATAAACCCGTTATTCGGAACGAGAAAAGTTTAATTTATATACTTATATGAATAATAAGTGATGTTCAAAAATCAGAGAATGTACGAGGGAAAATATGGAACTCACAAAGATAAAAGGAATAAATGACAAGAGGGAACAGGATTTTTTAAAACTCGGTATAAAGGATACGGCAGGGCTTGCGGGGTTTTTTCCGCGGGCATATCTTGATTTGAGAAATAAACAGCCTTTAAAATATGCTTATCATAACGACGTTGTTCTTACCACGGGTAAGATAGTGGGAATTCCCGGCAATTACTTTACTGCGCGCCGCGGACTGGTCAAAGCGGTCTGCGAACAGGAAGGACTGATTTTCAGTATAGTATGGTTTAATCAGCCGTATGTTTTAGGAAAATTACAGGTCGGGACGGAGTATTTGTTTTACGGAAGAGTGCAGAACCGTTTAGGAGACATAAGTCTTGTAAACCCTTCTTTTGAGCCGTGTGATAAGAATTACAGGCTGAAAGGTATAGTTCCTCAGTATGCGACAAAAGGAAGTCTGACGCAAAAGATTATAAGAGACAGCGCTCGCCTTGCAGTTGATATAGAACGTCCTAAAAGCATAATACCCATGGAATTAGCGGAGAAGTATAATTTGATGAATTTATATGCGGCTTATAAAGAAGTACATAATCCTTCGGGTTTTGAAGCGCAGAGAAAAGCGGCAGACAGAATAGCGGTGGAGGAATATTTTTCACTTATTACAGCATTTAAATATATAAAAGGCGACAGAAATCAGGTTCGTATAAATAAATATTCCACTACAAGCAAGGAACTTGTTGAATTTATATCTTTAAGATTTCCGTTTGAATTTACCGACGGTCAGAAAAAAGCGGTAAATGAAATTTTTGCCGACATGAGCGGACCTTCCGTCATGAACAGACTTATGCAGGGGGATGTCGGAAGCGGAAAGACGGCGGTAAGTTTGTGCGCGATTTTTATAGCGGTCAACAGCGGATTTCAGGCGGCGATGCTGGCTCCGACCGAAGTTCTTGCAAGGCAGAATTATTATG
>CALWBJ010000214.1 GCA_944376035.1 uncultured Clostridia bacterium
AACTGTATTCTCCGGACAGTTCCAAAACGGACAGTCCGATTTTTGAAGGCTTGTCATATCATTTTTCCGATGTAGGTAACTACAAAGTTATATACGAGATTTATGATACAAACCTTGATTTGCATAATAAAGATGAGATAAAATTTGCCGAATTAAAGGTGGTTGATACAACCGCTCCAAAAATAAGTTTTACCGAGTCTTATCAGTCGGAATATAACCTGAACGAGAAAATTGAGATAAAGACGCCTGTAATTGAAGATAACAATCCGTCGGGAAATCCGGAATGGTCGGCGAAGGTTTATCAGGGAGAAAGTGAAATAAGTATTACGGACGGTAAAATAACTCTTGATTTGGCAGGAGTATACAAAATCATATATAGTTTTAAAGATAAAAGCGGAAACAGCGAGAGTTATGAAGTAAGATTCATTGTTGTGGAAAACGATAACGAAAAGCCTGTAATAGATATAAAAGGAGATTACAGACAAAAGTATAGCAGAGGCGAAAAAATACAAATATTTGACGCGGACGTAAGTGACAATCTCGATAAAAATCTTACGGTAATTATAGAGGTACTTCTTAACGGCGAGCCGCTTGAAATCAAAGACGGCTTTATTGTTCCGGAAGAAGAGGGACTGCTTCTCATTACATATTCCGCTACCGATTCTTTTGGAAATACCGAAATCAGCGTAATAAGAGCGGAAATAACAGGTGGGGGCGGATTGAGCGGAATAATAATCGCCCTTATTGTGATCGGAGTAGCGGCTGTCGCGGCATCTGTAACCGTTATTATTGTGATTATGAAGAAGAAAAGAGGAAAAATAGATGAAGAAAAGCGCAAATAATAAATTTATCTTTTTATTTGTCTCGTTGTTTTTTATATCCGCATTGTTATTTACCTGTTCATTATGTTTTTACGGCGCGCATGCGTCTGAAACCGGATATATAAAAGACATTGAGGGAAAAACGGAAACAGTTAAGGGAATAAATCCCAAGATTATAATTAAGCCGGATGCTGCCAAAGGCAATGTGGAGTTTGAATTCACGCAATATATTTCCGTTGATTATTTTGACGGAATAACCCCGATAATAGATTTTGATTTGGGCGTAAAGAATTTTGAATCCAAAAACATATTCGGTATGAGAATAGATATGACGGACAGCCTTGACGAAAGCCAGGTTATATCGATAGGAATTACGGGAAGAGACGATAATCCTCCCAATGTCGGTGTTACTGTCGGGCTGGAAAAAGGCGAACTCGCCGAGTACGGACTTTTCCATCTTCCGTCCAGTTCAAAAACTTATTACGGGTGTTTTTACGACGGTCCTTACGAAACTAACGGAACTCATTTCGGCGGATACGTAAACGGGGATGCAAGTAAACTGTCCGGACCTGCGCGTTTTGCTCTTTTGTATAACGATACTCCTGCAAGCCGTGAGATAAGAATAAAAGCCACCTACGACGAGCAAACGAATATTGCGGAGCAGAACTATCTTATAGCGAATATTGACAGCAAAGGCTATAAAGAAGCGTATTTCGGTTCGGAGGATGCAGAGGTCGGCAGTTTGTTTACATCAGGATATATTCGGCTTTCAATTAAAGTTTACGGTGTGGAGACAGGGGAATCGGCATTAAATATATATTCGGTTGCAGGACAGACTTTTGACGAAAACGGTTTCACCGATATGGGACCTAAAATCTATGTCGAAGGTAAGGAAAATGCCCTGATAAATAAAAAATATAATTTACCTGTACCTTATAAAATCTATGATGAGTTAGACAATCTGGAGATTTCCGATTATGAACTCGAAATAGTTTTCCCCGACGGGTTGAAGATTGAAGACACAAACGGAAGTTTTGTTCCGACGCTGGAAGGAGAGTATGCACTTAATTACAAAGCAAAAGATTCAAAAAACAATGAAGGAATCAGATCTCTACGCATAAAATGCTTTTCGGTTGTGCCGGAAGTGTCGTTTGAAGTTGACGGCACGTTAAGCGGAGAATATACTTTAGGTGAAGTTGTAGAAATTCCTTCATGTACGGCGAAATCAGAACTTAGTCTTTTAAGAGACAAAAGTCTGAAAGTTCTTACCATTATTCAGAAAGGTAATAAAACAGTCTGTTCTTTCGATGAACAAAGCGAGTTAAAATATAAACCCGAGGAAAAAGGTATATATACTATTTATTATGTGGCAGATTGTCTCGGCGCAGGCAAATATTATAAAGGCGCGGTTTTTGAAGTAACCGAAAGTCCTTTTATATCGATAGGTACGAACAGCAATATTGCTTTAATAAATCAATATTATATTCTTGACGGCGCTTATGCTTTATATAAAGACGAAAAATATCCGATTGTTCCGATAATAACTTCACCGTCGGGAAAGAATGTGGAAATAGACGATACTCAAAGATTTATCTGCGATGAACCGGGGGATTATAAAGTAGAATATAATTTTGAAAAAGAGGGTACGGTTGCAAAGAAGTCATTTTATATTCGTTGCGTAACCGCGGCGGAAGATTTTTTTGCCGCTGACAGAATTGATAAAATTGAGTCAGGTGCGGTTATACCCGAATATTCTGTTCAGAGCGGGCAAACGGGGCTTATGCTGACGACATCGTCGGCAAATTCATCCGCAGAATTTATCAACAGAGTCAATTTAAATAGCCTGAATAAAAACATAAACCTGCTGTCGCTTGTTCCTTATGCGGACGGCGGGGAGTACGGCATGTTCTATATGCAGGTGGAAATCACGGACGCATACGACGCCTCAAATAAAGTTGTTATATCTGTAAATCCGCATGCGGAAGGACTTGCCCAGTATGCATATGTAAACGTAAACTATGACGGGAGAACACTTGCAAGAAGCACTGAATTAAATGGCGGAATCATGACGTCGGGGTATCACGGCTGCCTGATAGAGAGCAGTTTCGGGACAGGGTACGGCAGAAGAGACGTTCCCCCGTTTGAGATTCAGTTCGATATAAGCGAAAACGCCTTTTATGTTCAGACATATTACGGGAATTTCGGGCACTGGCAGTTACTTGATCTTGATGACCCGAAACAGGTCGGCGCCGGAAAAGAGTGGAAAGGATTTACCAACGGTGAAGTTTACGTAAGAATTATATTCAATCAGTTAAATACCGATAAAGCAGGAATTATATTAAGAGAATTTGCGGGCTATGATTTAAGCGGAATATACATACCTGACAACACGCCTCCTGTTTTGAGCGTTAAATATCCTGAAAATTTCACAATTTCCGAAAATACTTTACCAGACGCAAAAACAAATACAAACTATCCGTTGCCTTACGCTGACGCTTACGATACGGTTTGCGGTGAAGTAAGTACGGTTTATGAGTTGTATTATGACGGTGAATCCGGTAATCTTTATTCAGAGGTAAAAGACAACGCGTTTATACCGAAAAAAAGCGGGAGTTATGTCTACGTTATAAAGGCGGTTGATTCTTTCGGGAATACGGTTCGGCAAGAATATTCATTCACCGCTTCGGAAAAAGATTTTTCTGTCAATGTCAGTTTCGAAAATGCAGAGGAGGCTTTGGCAGGTAAATGGTATAAACTTCCAAAAATATCTTTAAAAGGAGGCAGCGGTAAAGTCAGCGAGTATTTAAAAGTAACGCTGAACGGAAAAGAATTAAGCGTCAATTTTAATAATGAGGTATTTTTGGATGAAACGGGCAAATTGAGGATAGAGGTAAGCGTAAAAGACTATATAGGTAGTAAGATTAACGGCGACAACTATCTTGAAATTGACGTTAAAGCAGATAGTGCGCCCGTCATAAGCGTTAGCGGAGTGCCCGAATATGTAATAAGCGGTCAGTATCTTATTCTGAACGACTTTACGGTTACCGATTATAATTACGGTCCTGACGAAGAAGGCTACAATCCGCCACGCAAAATAATAGTGGACGGTGAGACGGTATACAGTGTGGACGGAAAGACCGTAACAGGAAGTCTTTTTGTAAAAACAGATAAAGCG
>CALWBJ010000215.1 GCA_944376035.1 uncultured Clostridia bacterium
CCTTTTTGAGCATGAGCGCGATTGCATCAACAAGCCCCGCTCCGCATATACCCGTCGCTTTTTTGCCGCCTATGACGCTGACCTTAATTTTGCCGTCAGTTTCTTCAACCTTGTCTATAGCGCCCTCTACGCCGCCCGTGCCGCATTCTATATTAGCGCCCTCAAAGCACGGCCCCGCCGCCGTTGAAGTCGCTATATATTTTTTCCCCGTATAAATAAGTATCTCTCCGTTTGTACCGACGTCGGCAAGTATATTTACCCCGTCGTCAAGATTGGTTATCATTCCGCCCGCTACCGCGTCCGCTCCGAAGTATGCGTGAACCGATGGCATGACAACTACTTCCTCTACGTCTAATGAAAGTTCATTACCCGATATACGGACTGTATTTAAAAATTCGGCTTTAAAAGGATATTTACCTATTCCGCGGGCGTCTTTTCCGAGAAAAAAATGCAGCATGGTGGTGTTGGCTGAAACGGTCAGCCGTTTTATATTCGCTATACCGAATTTGTTTTTAAAAAATGCCAGCGCGTCGCGAGTCTGGGATAAAACGCTTGCCTGTAAAAGGTCGGCTTTACCTGCCGCGCAAGCGGAAATCCGGCTTAAAACGTCCGCGCCGAACGCACCCTGATTATTAAGCACGCCGAACTTATCGAGTTCTTTGCTGTCTTTAAGACTGACAAGGCTGAATGCGAGCGTTGTCGTACCTATGTCAAGAGCGACGCCGTAGCCCTCTTCTCCGTCGGTAACGGTTTTGTCTGCCGACGAATAGGTAAGGCCGCCGCCGCGCGTTTCAAATACTTCAACGGTAACGTTATCGCTGATCGTCGCGTTACAGGCAAGAACAAAGCCGTCTTTCATGTTTTCAAAACTGCCCTCTGTAACCCTAACTCTGCATTTACCGCATTTTCCGTTTCCGCCGCAACGCGCCGCTATCTTATACCCCTTATTCTGTAAAAATTCAAGCAGATTTACCTTTTCTTCCAAGCGGTATTCTTTAACATCTCCGCCGGAGATTACTTTAACGACCATGAACTTCTGACCCGATATGTTTTTTTATGTTTATGATTGATTTTTATTTTTTATATATTTGTAATACTATTATTATAATTTATTTTTATAATAATTCAAACATATACCTGATAATTTTGCTATATTTCACGGTATGATTTTTACGGCAATTTAAAATTAAAGCGCCTTTAATCCGATGTCTGCCGATTTATATTATCGGAGCAAAAGTCTTAAAGCCGCTTAAAATTTACTTATCAGTTAAAATAAGAACGCGCTTTTTCCGCCGCGCTGGCAGCGTCCGAAGTATAAGCGTCCGCACCTATCTCGTCGGCAAACTCCTGAGTTACGGGCGCGCCGCCTACCATAACTTTTACCTTGTCGCGTATTCCCGCGGCTTTGAGCGCTTCGATAACGTCTTTCTGATACATCATTGTGGTTGTAAGAAGGGATGAAAGACAAACTATATCCGCATTGTTGTCCTTTACCGCCTGAACGACTTTATCCGCGTCGCAATCCACGCCGAGGTCGATTACGCGTATGCCCGTACCCTCTATCATCATCTTGACGAGATTTTTACCTATATCGTGCAGGTCGCCTTTTACCGTGCATATAACCGCAGTTCCGACAGGCTCGACACCCGATTCCGCAAGTGCGGGTTTAAGAACTGCAAGCGCAGCGTTCATTGCACGCGCCGCTATAAGAACTTCGGGAACGAATATTTCGTTATTTTTAAATTTCTCACCGACTATCCCCATTCCCGTTATCAGTCCTTTAGTAAGAATATCTTTGGGCGCAGTACCCTCTTCAAGTGCCTGCGAAACCGCCGCCGCAAGGTCTTTCGCCCTGCCGCGCTGCAATAAAGCCGACATTTCTTCAAAATTTGCCATAAATTTACCTCCGACTGTTTCATTAAAAACATGTTACAGACATTATAACCTTTTTATTTTCTTTTTTCAATAGTTTTATTTGTCAAAAATTAGTAAAATTTTGCGCACGGGAAGAGGTTTTTATGGCACAATAAGGGTAAAATCTTGCTATCACATAAGAACGTGTTATTTATGCCGCTTGGAAGTAGCGGCATAAATAAAATATTTTTAAATTTTATTAAATGTTATTAAATGTTATTAACTGATAATGTTATTAAACAATACTATCAAAGATAAAATGCAAAAATCACACCGTCAAAGTCTTATAAGCGAGAATGCTTTTGAAATCGGAAACCATAAAAGCGCTACGGTAATAGCGGCGCAAACAGCCTGAATGCCCATTACCGGCAGAGACGCGTAAAAATACACCGTCGCGCTTTTTGCGGTATATCCGTAAATGTACGGAGTTATAATATCGTCAAGCAGCGTAAAACAACATGTGATTATACCCGCCGCGGCGGATAATATTGTTACTTTTGCCCATAAGGGAAGGTTTTTTATAAATTTCCCCGTAAAACCGAAAGTAAACGCGAAAAAATTATAATATACGAGATAAAGTATTATTACGTTAAGATAAAAACCGTAAATAAAGTTGCGTATAAGCGAAAAGACCGTCGCGACAACCATTCCCCGCCTTACTCCGAAAGCAACGCAGAAAGAAAGCAGAAATACTGTCACGACTTCAACGCCCTGTACCCCGCTCAAAACAAACTGACCGGCGAGAAGCAGTGCGACCGTCGCGCCCATAAGCGCTATCTCTTTTGACGAACGCACCGCAATATTTTCTTTTCTGTTTTTTATATCCGATTTATCTTTATCGGCATTTTTAACGCAACTTTCATTATTTCCCGAATTGCATATATCATCGCTGTTTTTATCAGATAATACACGCTCTTCACCGTTTGAAACGCTGCCGATTTTAATTTCTTCCGACTCTGTAACCTTCATAAACTTAAATACGCTTACAAGAAAGCAATCTTATAATCAATTAACATTTTATCAATACAGGATATTTATATTTTATGCTCAGGGCGCAACGTAAACGTCAATTGTAAAGTATATAACCGCCCCGTCGCAAATGGACATGGATGACACTCCCAGCATAGAGGAAATAACCGTAACGCCTTCATATTCCTTCTGCATTGGTTGCCATGAAGAGCCGGGCTCCACTTCGAGTTGGTCTTTTTCCACGCTTGTAAGAACGGTTATGAATTCTGAACCCTGGGGATAGAGAATGTAATTGTCGACAAGTGAAGTCTGACCCTCATAAGTGCTTTCAACGGGAACTCCGAGCGCGGTGAGCATAACTCCGTATACGCCGTTGCTGCCTATATAGCACATTTTCTGTTCTGTAACGAGTTTTTCGATAACGTCCATAACGGTATTCTTATCGGTAAATCCTTTTAGGTCGACTTCTACTTCGGTAGCGTCGCCATTGGCGGGCGCCATAACTATCTTCATGGAACCCGAAAGAGCCGCACCTTCTCCGCCGCCTCCGCAAGCCGAAAAAAGCCCTGCGGACAAAGCCGCAACGATAACCAATAAGGTTAAAACAACTGTCTTTAACTTTTTCATAAAAATACTCCTTTATATAAAGCGGTTTTTCCGCTTTTGTCTTTTGCAGAAATC
>CALWBJ010000216.1 GCA_944376035.1 uncultured Clostridia bacterium
CAGTCGGTAATTTTTAAAAACAACGCGGTAAAAGTAAGACGCATTTTTAACGATAGCGTTATATTCGGGTTTGCAGGCTCGGTTGCGGACGCTTTCACCCTTTCCGAAAGGTTTGAGGAAATGCTCAATAAATATTCGGGAAATCTTATGAGAAGCGCGGTAGAACTTGCGGAACTCTGGCGTAACGACAAAGTAGCGAGAAAATTAGAGGCAATGATGATAACCGCCGATAAAGATAACCTTCTTATAGTATCGGGCTCGGGTGAAGTCATAGAGCCTGACGGCGGCGTATGCGCGATAGGCAGCGGCGGAAATTATGCGCTCGCGGCGGCTCGTGCTCTTGTGCAGGAAACGGATTTTTCGGCGGAGGAAATAGCAAAAAAAGCCCTCCTTATCGCCAGTGAAATATGCGTGTTCACAAACTCAAACATAACTTGTGAAGTATTATAAGGAGGGAAAAGAATGAATCTCAGTCCGAAAGAAATAGTAAACGAACTCGATAAATATATAATAGGTCAGGCTAACGCGAAAAAAGCGGTGGCGATAGCGCTCAGAAACCGTTACAGAAGAAATATGCTTTCCGACGCGGAAAGAGATGAAATCACACCCAAAAACATTATCATGAAAGGACCTACGGGCGTAGGAAAAACCGAGATAGCGAGAAGACTTGCAAAACTCGTCGGAGCGCCTTTCGTAAAAGTCGAAGCCACAAAATATACCGAAGTCGGTTATGTGGGCAGGGACGTCGAGTCTATGATAAGAGATCTGGTCGAGTGCGCCGTCAGACTTGTCAAAGAAGAGCGTTTTAAGAAAGTTATGGAGAAAGCCGGCGCGGCGGTGGACGATAAACTCGTTAAAATTATCGCCGAGGTTAGAAAACTCGACCGAGGCGAAACTCCCGCAGATATTTTTGAGAAAAATATTTACGAGGGTTATAAAAAAGGGTATTACGATAACGAGATAATAGAGATTGACGTCGTAGATAACCCCAAACCCATGGAACTGATGCCCGGCGCGGGGGAAATTTCGATAGGAAGTATTTTCGGCGATTTTATGCCCAAAAAGCGTAAAAAACGCAAGGTAACGGTAAAAGAGGCGAGAAAACTTCTGATTACCGAAGAAGCGGATAAACTTATCGATAACGATTCCGTAAACGACGAAGCGGTAAGACGCGCGGAACAGGAAGGTATTATCTTTATAGACGAGATAGACAAAATCGCCGCGAAAGGTAATAAGGGCGGCGGACAGGACGTTTCGAGAGAGGGCGTACAGCGCGATATTTTGCCCATAGTCGAGGGTTCTACCGTCATGACTAAATACGGACCCGTTAAGACAGACTACATTCTGTTTATAGCGGCGGGCGCGTTCCACGTGTCTAAGGTTTCCGACCTTATTCCCGAATTGCAGGGAAGATTCCCGATATTGGTTGAACTCGACAGTCTTACCAAAAAAGATTTCGTTGAGATTCTTACCACACCGCAGAACGCAATCACGCTTCAATATTCCACGCTTCTGAAAGTGGACGGCGTTGACCTTAAATTTACCGACGACGCCATCGACGGGATAGCGGAGATTGCCGAGGAAATGAACTCCACAAGCGAAGATATAGGCGCGAGAAGACTCCATACGGTAATGGAAAATCTGCTCGAAGAAATATCTTTCAACGCGGGCGGTACCGAGCATAAGGAAGTTACCGTAGACAGAGATTACGTTATAAGTAAACTCGGCGGCGAAAGAAAAACAAAAGACCTTAAAAAGTACATTTTGTAATTATATATTGTAATTGAATTTTGTCATTTTGTTTTGCAAATAAGTTTTTAACTGCGACTTAAAAATATTTGATATAAAGTAAAAATCGAGAACATTTACTTATATGTAAATAAAATCCGAGTAAATATTATCGATAAAGGAAAAAATAAATGATTAACGCACCAAAGGGAACAAAAGACATTCTGCCTAATGAAAGTTACAAGTGGCAGTATATAGAAAAGGTCGCGAGAGAGACCGCGGCGCTTTTCGGCGTGAGCGAGATAAGAACGCCGACTTTCGAGCATACCGAAGTTTTTGAGCGCGGCGTGGGCGAAGGGACGGACATAGTAAACAAGGAGATGTATACTTTCCTTGACAAGGGCGGCAGGAGCATAACCTTAAAACCCGAAGGGACTGCGGGCGTTGCTCGGGCGTTTACCGAAAACGGACTAAATAATTCCGCACTTCCCATAAAACTTTTTTATCTTACTTCCTGCTTCAGATACGAGCGTCCCCAGGCAGGCAGACTCAGAGAGTTTCACCAGTTCGGAACGGAGATTTTAGGCTCGGACAAGCCCGATATAGACGCTGAAACTATACTGTTTGCCAAAACTTTTTTCGATAAACTCGGGATAAAAGGTTTGAGCCTCAGATTAAACAGTATAGGCTGTAAAGATTGCAGAAAAAATTACGAAAAGGCGTTAAAAGAATTTCTTAATAAAAATGCAGACGCGCTCTGTCCGCTCTGCCGTGAGAGAATGGAGAAAAATCCGCTCAGGGTTTTAGACTGCAAGAATGACGAATGTAAAAAAATCACATCAGGTGCGCCCGTGATTTTGGATTATATCTGCGACGACTGCGCTAAGCATTTTGAAAAGGTAAAAAAACTTTTGGACCTTTCGGGAGTTGAGTATACGGTTGATCCCAAAATAGTAAGAGGACTCGATTATTATACAAGGACGGTCTTTGAGTTTGTTTCCGACTCGATAGGCGCGCAAGGCACGGTATGCGGCGGCGGAAGATACGACGGGCTTATAGGCGAACTCGGCGGAGGCGACGTTCCGGGAATTGGTTTTGCGCTCGGAATAGAAAGACTTTTGTTGCTTATGCAAAGTACGGGAACGGAAATTCCCTGCGATAAAAAAGCGGACGTTTATTTGGCGCCCATGGGCGAAAAAGAAGCGGAAAAAGCGTTTGAACTCGTTATGGCAATGCGCCGCGCGGGATTGAAGGCTGAAACCGACCATATGGGCAGGGGCATTAAGGCTCAATTTAAATATGCGGATAAAATAGGCGCGCGTTTTGTTGCGGTAATAGGTTCTTATGAACTTGATAAAGGTGTGGTAAAAGTTAAAAATATGGCGGATTCCACCGAAAGTACGGTCGCTTTTTGTGATCTCGAAAATTATATTAAAAGCGTAAGATGAGAGAAAAAGGTTTAGTTACGTCTGTAAAAGGTAATTTTGCAACCGTACGCGTCGATAAAAAAAGCGAATGCGATAAGTGCGGGCTGTGTCTTTTCCCTAAAGGCGCTTCGGCAGCGGAATTTTCCGCTCTTAATACGCCCAAAGCCAAAGAGGGAGACACGGTTATTATCGAAACTTCGGTGAAAGCGAGTTTAATAAGCGTTTTGCTCGTCTTTCTGGTGCCGCTTATTCTTATCGGAATTGCGGTCTTAATTGGAATGTTTATTTTAAATTCCGAAATATGGATACCTTTAATAAGCGTAATTTTAATCGTTTTGTGGTATACTATTCTGGCGGTTACCGATAAGAAGTTTAAAAACAAAACTAAATTTTTTGCGGAAATCGTGGAAATAATATGTGAAAACATTAAAGAGGAGGAAAATAATGAGTAACATTACAGAAATAATTTCTATTGAGGAATTTGAGAAGGAACTTGAAGGAGATATGCCAGTATTAGTGGATTTTTACGCCACATGGTGCGGTCCGTGCAAGATGCAATCGCCCATACTTCACGAATTTGCGGAGGAAATGGGAGATAAGGTCAAGGTAGTTAAGATCGACGTGGACCAGAACGAAAAACTCGCTTATAAATACAGCATAATGACTATACCGACCATCGCGGTTTTCAAAAACGGCGAAATGAAAGAAAAGAATGTCGGTCTTACTTCCAAAGCAGGACTTTCAGACCTTGTTATTAAGTATCTTTAAAAAATCGCTCAAAAATATCTGATAAATTTTTTTATTGTGTACTATAAAAAATTTTAATAGCAAAACAACTCAAATTCGATTTGTTTTTATTGATTTATTAGCGTTTTAGATATAAAATATAAAATTGAAAGATAAAACTTATAAATTGCAAGAAAAATAATTTCATTAAATTCTTAATTCTTAATTGCAAACTTAAATTTTTATATTTTAATATTTTAAGTTTTACTTAAAATTAACTATTATATTCTTTATAGCAAAATTAAAGATATTCTGATATGGACATAAAAGCATAAATAATAAAA
>CALWBJ010000217.1 GCA_944376035.1 uncultured Clostridia bacterium
TGGTCGCAGGACGTAAAGCCTATCACCGAGATACCGCCGAAAACGTTTCTGACTCGTATCTGGTCTATCACTCCGTATTTAAGGCTGTCTTTCTTTCCCGAAAGCATGGTTACGTCTTCTATCCATGCGGGATTGAGGTAATTTAGAATTTTAGCCTGCGCAACGTCTCTTTGCACCTGCTGAGATAAAGACACTACCCAACCGAAAGTATCTTTGCGGTTTTCTCTGTAAGGGTGTATTCCGCGCGCCATATATACGGTTTCCGCCGCGCCGCATTCGGTCTTGCCGCTGCGGTTTCCGCCGAAAACCCATCTGTTTTTTTTAGGGCATTTATGGAATGCAAGTTGTTTATAATGCACTTTATCTCCGGTGTTGTAGCGTGAAAGAAAGTCATGTTCTTTTCTTTTTTTCTGCTCGTTTTCTATAAGCCTTATCCTTTCCACTATTTCCCGCATGCCTTTTTACTCCATAACGACGAGTCTTTTTATATTTTTTATATAATTTAACCCCACCGTCAACACTACCGTATCTTTATTACTCTATTACTCTTTTCCGCGCCCTCATATCCTCGGAAAATTTTACCCGAGGATATGAGGGCTGATTACTCTGAAAGTAACCTTAAACCCCTTTTTTCCGTAAACCTTTCGTTCCGCTCTTTTGCCGGCATTTTAGCACGGCGTTTTTTAATTAAAAGAGGTTTATGACATCTTAAAATCAAAATTTAACAAAAATCTACTTTAAATTTAAAACATGAAAAAATTGCGTCATATAATGCTTTATATTTCTATAAAAAGATTAAAATATAATATTTGAATTAAATATAAATATAGTTTCAAGTGTATATTTTGAGCCTTTTAACCCGAACGATTGAATGTGTTTTTCTTTCGGATAAAAATAAAAAACACGGGGATTACCAGCGTTTTCGGTATAATAAATCCGCCCGCGCACCTAAAAGGTGCGCGGGCTGAGTGTATTTTAACAGTTTTAATTAAAATTTTGTATTATTTATATTAACAGACTTATATCAGCAGATATTCATGCGTTCATTATGAATGGTCGTAATACATTTTTACCGATTTTAATTAAACGCTATGTTTATTTTTTACGAAAAAAATATATTCTCGAACGCAGTCCGTCAAATTCATCTGCATCGGCAAATTTAATTTCCAATATATTTTCGCCTTTTTTAATAATATCACCGACGTCAAGAACAAGGTTTTTAAAGTCGTAAATAATTTTGTTTTCAAAAGACGAGAGTGAAATTTCTTTTCCGTTCAGATAGATTTTTGCATTCCCCGCCAGCGTTTCTCCTTCCATGACCATAAGACTTTCATCGCCTTTAAGGTTAAAGCGAGCGGTATATTCGGCGTTTACGGGATAAAGAGTTATTACTTTCTTACCCACCTCGTCGAATATGGGGACGACAAGATTTGCTTTCATATATTCTCTTGTCGTTCCGTGTACGTCTCGGACAAGGCAGTAATGCTGATTTTCGTATAATTCTTCACCTTTGTCCGAAGTAATCTTTATATCGTAATTATCGACCGCAATTCCTTTTTCGCCTTTGGGGAAATACTCCCATTCGGGATTGTCTTCCCATTCGTAACGGGTAATTTTATTCGGGTCGTAATTACCCGGCGCATAAGTTTTAGCCGCTCTCGATTTTTTGCCCGAAAGCACGATAAGCGCGTCGTATCCGTCAAGGATTATTCTGACTTTGCCGTCTTTGACTTCGGCTTTCAAAGTTTTTCCGTACGGCGGAATTATCTCCGCATCGTCCGATACGCCGAGCATAAATTCCACCTGACCGCGGCCGTTGTTGAAAAGATAATATAAATCTGTCTCGCCTATTTTTCTGCGGTAAGACATAAGTCTTTTTACGTCCCCGTTTAGAGCGGTTATTCTGCTCATTACGCAGCCGGGAAGACGGGTTTCCGATATAGAGCGTATATCGAGAGTCTTTATGCCGCAATCACCGATTTCTTTTCTGCTCTCGGCAAAAGCAAAAACATTTTTGTATTTTTCTCTGCCGACGACTATGTACTGTCCTTCTTTACGGCAGGACGCAAGTGTCTCTTCGTCGATAAAGTCGTATTCGATATGATTGTTGCCGAGATATTTTGCAGCGGCGACAACCGTCGCAAAAAGTTCTTTGGCATAAGCGATATTCACCGAGACATTGCGGTAAAGTTCGCGCATGGGCAGTACTATACAGGTGTCGCACACGTGTTCGCCGCGGGAAAGTAATTTTCCGTATTTTTCCGCCATTTTGGAAAACTTAGGGAATTTATCGAAATCTCTGAACTGGTACGAAAGCGAACTGCCCGCGTCAAACTTCCTGTAACCGTCGTAAGAAAAATGGAATCCGTGCGGAACGAGGAAGTTTATACCAAGCGCGTACATAAAATAGGATATCCTGTTCATTCCTTCAAGGTTATAATTGAAGGGACTGTTGCTCATAAGTTCGCTCATTACTATTTTCTTGCCCGACTGGTGAGCCGCAGACGACACCACCTTTCCGCCTATACAGAGCGCATAATGGTCGTTATCGCCGATATTGTTCCCCGTTATGTCAAAACCCGGTATATCGAAATATTTAAGAGAGTGATATACGTTCTCGCCTACCGATGCCTGACTCACAAGATCCTCTTCGCACACTATGTGCCCTGTCAGCATAAGTTTATTCTTTTTGCACCAGGTATGCAGTTTTTTATAAAAGTTCTTGCGGAGGAGAGAATTTATGAAAGTAAAGTAATCCAGCCTTATATCGCCAGAATTTTCATCCACGTCTTCAAATAGATTGTAAAGTTTTTCCTGAAGCGAATATCCGTGTTTCTTTTTAAAAAGTTCGAAAAGTCTGCCCGTATAAGGAAGATATGCGCCGGGTGCCGGTTCGTCGGTGAAAACGCCGAGAACGTTCTTGCCGAACTCGCTGCCGAGATATTTTTTGTATTTCTCGTGAGTAAGTCTTATAAATTCTTCCGTGCACTTCTCGTTGAGTTCGTCGGGTAAAAATCCGTATTTTTCATCCGCATGATACTGTTCTGCTACCACTGCATAAACGGTATAACCCGCGGGAATTTTGCTCTTTATCGCCATTTTAGGATAGAAAGTTTCAGCCCTGACGTGCGGAAATTTTATTTTTCCCATCATGTCGCAATAATAAGGACTATCCCACTTGCTCATGAAAAACTTATCCCTTATAACGCCGACGCTGTCTGTAATATCGATTTTATCCGTAACCTTTCCGTTTTTACGTAAAATAGCATAAGCGCAAAGGACTTTGCACTGACCGAGTTCAATGTCCAGTTCCCCGTTTTCGGATATGTATTTTACAAGTCTCATTCTGTAAGCGATAAATTCGGGGCGTTCGAAAAAAATCCTGCCGCCCGCCGCTCCGCTCGGATACGGGTCCTCGTCGTAAAGCCAGACTTTGAGTCCTCTCTTAGCAGCCTCGCTCTCTATAAATTTTATTTTGAGAAACCACTCCTTAGAGCCGTAAGTCTGCGGATAGTTCCCTGCACGGGGATGCATGAAAAATCCCGAAACTCCGGCAGTCTTCATAAGGTCCAACTGTCTGACAATTTCCGAGTCTTCGAGTTTGTGGTTCAAAAACCAGAATGGTGCAGGTCTGAAATCAAACTTTTTCATTGCTTTTTCCTTCTTATCTTTTTGTTATTTGGTATTATTCTTTTAATTCTCTTGCGGATTTATGTTTCGTTAAAAACCGTATTTTAACAAAACGTTTTAATCACTTAGGCGAAAATTACTTATTCTTTTACGCAATTCAGCGTGCTTTTCATTACGTCGAAATCGGAGACGAGCGCAAGTCCAGGGTAAATTACCGACCTTATGTCTTTATCGTTATAAAACCTTTCGGTTATTATTTTTTCCATGGTTATGCCGTCACCTTTAAAGCAAACGGGAATACGGCTTTTTTCGGCAAACAGCGCGCAGGCAAGATTTTCCTGCACGAGACCGCCCGCGTATATCTTTTCGACTTTTCCTATATTTTTCTCTGTAAAATCAATCACGGACAGTATTTCAAAACTCTTGAAAGCCGCATAACAGTCGCCCCTGAAAAAGAAATGGTGCGCATAATAATAGTTCCTTCCGAACGAATCGTATACTCCCCAGTCGCCCTCTTTTTCGGGCGCGAGATAGCCGTAATTAGTAAGGTCCGTAACGACGACTTTATAACCGTCTTTTATATATTTTTCTATAAGAGAAGGATTTTGCTCAACCGAAAAATTTCCGCCGTCCGCAAAATACATCATAGTTTTCGCACCGTCATCAGTGTCTTTTCCCGAATACACGCAAACGAGTTCTTTAATACCCATCACGCTCTCGTTAAAATATGCCCGTACATTCATGTCGCCGCAATTATAATCATAAGCGCGCGGCTTTACCGCAGTCAAGGCATTCCGTTCTCTTCCCTTATATATATAATCTTTAAGCATTTTACGCGCTTTTTCCAAATCGTACGAGCGGTTTTTAAGATAATAATCCTTTATCTCCGCATCGGGAAGAACCGCCCCTTCAAGAGAAATCTGACCGCTTTCATAACAATTAAGAGTTTCCCATTTTTCCAGCGGATAATCGTAATTTTCGTTTTCGTAATCGGTTTTGCCCATCAGGTGCTCGACAAAAAATTTGGCAACGCACTTGGCAAGTCCTACCGTATATCTGTGTTCTGAATGGTCTATCGCAAGCGTGAGATTTTCCTTTTTACCGAAAATTTTATATACTTCGAGCGCTTTGAGATAAGCGTCCGCCATTCCTTCTATCGGGAAGAAATCTTTGTTTACGCCCAAAAGCATTACGGGCTTGGGTGCTACGGATACTATTATGTCGGGATAGGAAAATCCCGCGCCTATTATTCCCGGAACAATCTGTTCGTCGTCCTGAGTATTTTTAGTATCGTAAAAAGTCATGTAATCGGTAATAAAAGTTGCAGGCGCAAAGGCTTTGAGCCTTTCGTCCTGCATAAGCATCATATAAGAAGTCTGAGTGCCGCCGCCGCTGTTACCCGTAACGCCTATTCTGTCTGCGTCAACTTCCGGCATACTTGCTAAATAAGAAAGAGCAAGCAACATGTCGCGCATAAAGTAGTTATAAACCCACTTTCCCGTCATCGCGGCTTTTGCGCCGAAATAGGCATGCTCGAAAATGCAGCCCTCTATGTCGTAATCCTTTTTATCTTTGTTATAATATGTAAATCTTTCCCCTTTACCTATCGCGTCCACCGCAAGCACTATAAAACCCGCTCTTACCAGTTCGGTCTCGACCTTCTGATAATCGTCAAACGCCTTGCCCTCGAAAGAGTGCCCGCATAAAAACAGTATTGCGGGGAGTTTACCCTTTATATTTTCGGGCTTATAAATATTAGTAGTGATTTTTACACCCTTATCGGTTGTAAGCACCACTTTTTCTATTACATAGCCGTCTTTACGCAGTGTACCCGTCTTATTGTCCGAAACTACCTTTTCGCGGTAAATTTCTTCGTTCAGACCGCAGGTAAACGCCTTTTTAATTTGCTTCTGATAACTTCTGACCTGTTCGGCTGTTTTCAGTTTTGCCCGTCTCGAATCCGAAAATTTTTTTATTCCGAAGCCCTGCTTACGCAAATAATAAAACATCTGGTCTTTGTATTTTTCACTTACTTTGACTTTAAACTTTCCGATATCCATATTCCACACCTTCCATGCGTTATCTTCATTATATCATAAGGTAAATGTCTGTCAACGGATTTTTTTATTTTTAAGTTTTTTTTGCGTTGTAATTTTGATATTAGTTAAATAATACTATTCTTTTTATTAAAATTTATATATAAAAAAATCAACTAAATAAAGGTTAATCGGTCAAATTCACCGCTTGATTCCAAACATAAAATTATAATCGGAGGGAAATATTTACTTACATTGTTTTTTACTTAAACAGCATATTTGAATTAAACAAATCCTGGAAAAAACTTTTGAGGTTGGCTAAAAACGCCGCTTTACTCTTTTCAGGCTGATGATTGAGCCAATAATTTACAAGAAAAGACGCACCTCCCGCCATTGCGGCCGCCAACATATCGATAGAATAGCGCAGATGATGCTTTTTATCAATTTCCACAAGCAGTTCGACGGCAAATTTTTCAATAGTGGTGGCAACCATAGTCAATACCAGTCCGCCTTCAAGAAACAGATTTGCTATGGCACGCCTTTCCAGACATTCGTCGACAACCATTTCAATTAAATACAATATATAATTGAGCGAGTCAGCCTCTATATCCGCATGCGGATACTTCTTTTCAAGTTTATTTAAAATACTGTATTTTATATCGAGTATTATATCGTTTAAAAGGTCGTATTTGTCATTATAATGCTTATAAAAAGTCATTCGGTTCACAAGCGCTTCCGAACATATTTCACTTACGCTTATCTTGTCGAACGGCTTGTTTTCCATAATTTTTACGAGCGATTCTCTGAGCCCGCGTCTGGTCTTTATTATACGCGCATCCGTCTTTTTTAAATTATCCATACATTATCTCCACTTTGTATTATTATGTCTACATCAACGAGAATTTGTATTTTCACCGCATATTGACATCGTTTAAATGATAGCATATAATTATACATGTGTCAAGATAAAATACATTTTGTAAGGAGGCGAAGATATTGAAACCTGTTTTAGTAGAGTCACTGACGAAAGATTACGGATACGGGCGCGGAGTCTTTGATATTTCCTTTTCGATAAATCAAGGAGAAGTCTTCGGATTTCTCGGCCCTAACGGAGCGGGAAAATCCACCACGATAAGGCATCTTATGGGATTTTCGAAGCCCGATAAGGGAAGAACTTTTCTCTTGGGCAAAGAGAGTTTTTCATCATACAACGAGATAATGGATAAAGTAGGATATCTGCCCGGCGAGATTGCCCTGCCCGCAGGGCTTACGGGCTGGGAATTTCTCGATATGATGAAAAAATTACGCCGAATCGAATGCGACGAGCGCTTAAAGCAACTTGTAAAGCGGTTTGACCTTGACCCGAGCGGAGACACCAAGCGCATGGGTCTGGGCGTTAAACGCAAACTTGCGGTTGTTGCCGCGTTCATGCACGACCCTGATATTCTTATTCTCGACGAGCCGACAAGCGGGCTCGATATGGTCATGCAGGAAATTTTCGTGGACTTTATAAAGGAAGAAAAAAATCGCGGAAAAACAATTCTGCTTTCCTCTCATATTTTTTCCGAAGTGGACGCCACGTGCGACCGTATAGCAATTATAAAAGACGGTAAAATAGTCTCGGATTTTATTGCCGATAATCTGCGCCACAAAACCGAAAAAAATTATCTCATTACTTTCCGCGACTCTGACTCGCTGAATTCTTTTATAGCCAATTATCAATCACAGCCGTACTTTAAGATTACAGATAATAAGTCTCTGCCGCTTACGATTGCCGTTGACATTGACGACGCGCACGTAAACACGCTTATAAAAGCGCTGAACGGCAGCGGCGTTACCGAGTTTCATCACGTAAGGGAAAGCCTTGAAGATTATTTCATGAAGTATTACAAAGAAGATAAAGTATTCGGAGGCGTGTAATGAAAAACATTATAGAATTTTCGGGTGTAACCAAAGATTACCGCCACGGGCGCGGTATATTCGATATAAGCCTTAGTGTATCGGAAGGCGAAATGTTCGGTTTCGTAGGAACAAACGGCGCAGGCAAAACCACTACAATAAGGCATATAATGGGATTTTTAAAGCAGGACTCGGGCACTGTTACCGTCAAAGGCATGGACGCATGGAATCAGGCGAGCAGTATAAAAAAATTTATCGGTTACGTCCCGGGCGAAATAGCATTCCCCGACCTTGCCAGCGGTACCGAATTTTTGAAATCTCAGGCAGAACTTTCAGGACTTAAAGATATGTCCCGCGCAAACCGTCTAATAGAAAGACTGCAACTCGACCCATCGGCAAATTTAAGACGCATGAGCAAAGGTATGAAACAGAAAACCGCCTTAGTTGCCGCGCTTATGGCTGACCCTGAAATTATCATACTCGACGAGCCGACTACCGGCCTCGACCCCCTTATGCGCGTAGCGTTCATGGATATAGTACGCGAAGAACATATGAGAGGAAAAACCGTATTCATGAGCAGCCACATGTTCGAGGAACTCCAAACCACTTGTGATAAAGTTGCGCTCATAGACAACGGTAAGATAAACGAAATTGTCGATATGAATATTATTACTCAAAGACCCGACGTTCAATTTAAAATAGAATTTAATAAAAAGTCCGATTACAGGGCCTTTCTTAACTCGGGTTATACGATAATAAGAGATCAGCCGCAGTATTCTCAGGTGACAATTACACTCCCCAAGAAAGAAACCCAAAAATTATTTTTCAGTCTTTCGGATTACGATGTCAAATTTATTTCGGAAATACCCTATACCCTTGAAAAATATTTCAAGGAAAAATTGATTAACGAAAGAATCAAGGAGCAAAAATATGTTCAGTAAACCTCTTTTCAAACAATCGTGTAAAGCAAATTTTCTGACCTGGATACTGGTAACGTTTGCGACCTGTTTCATGCTTGCAGTCGTTATTGTAGTCATAGGTCTGTCGGGCGCAAGTTATATTAAAGATTCAATGGTGGAAGTTTTTCAGGACGACGCCGTTTATGCCGAAGTGGACAAAAATGCCATGACATATTATTACATAACCGAAACTTCTCTGAAAACTTACGACCAAGCAAAAGCAAACTTCGATCTTCTTATCGACACGGTTACCGAACCGGGATATAAAATCCTGACAAACAGTTATCAGAAACTTATAGACGAAGGAAAAACCGACGATGAAGCCAGAAACAATCTCGCCGACCAATATTCTATTTTAGGACTAACAAGAGAATACGTTGACGTTATTATAGATTACTATCTCGTATGCGGCGATGATCTTTCAGACGAAAAGGTTTCCGAATACCTTATGAACCGCGTCTCCGACGGAGTATATGAAGAGTTGATTGAAAAATACGATAAGGAAACCGCAGATTTCGCGCGCACGGTAATGACGGACGCGATAAGTAAGTATTTTGAAGAAACCGAACTTTCGAGAGAAGAATTTGCCTCCGAATATATTACGGTTATGCTTGGTAAACAATTACCCGACGTTCTCGCGCAGGAGGGTTTAGAATATACCGCCTCGGAAATAGAAGACGAGGCGCGCACGGCAATCAAGGATTTCAGAGGCAGACTTCTTATAGAACCCGACGCCGAAATAGATAAACTTATAGATGATTTGTCATTGAGTATTTTCAACAAGTTCCCCGAAGACGTACGGAAAGCACTTGAAGAAATACAGGACCTTGATATTTTCGGGCTTATTGTCGGAACCGTATTTTTCAAAATGGCAGGACTTTTATTACCTATCGTATATACTATAACTGTAGCAAACAACCTCATAGCCGGACAGGTGGACAGCGGGTCTATGGCTTATGTTCTTTCCACCCCCACCAAGCGTACTACGGTTATATTTACACAGATGTGCTATCTTATCACTTCGCTATTCGTCATGTTTGCGCTATCGTCCGTTACCGGTATAATCAGCCTTGCCGCGCTCGGCGCGAGGTCTGCGGTTACCATTTCCATTCCCGAAATGCTTTTACTTAACGCAGGCGCTTTTATAACCATGTGCGCTATATCGGGAATATGTTTCCTCGCTTCGGCATGGTTTAACAGAAGCAAACAGTCTATGACCTGGGGCGGCGGACTTTCCATGTTCTTCCTTGTAACCGTTATTCTCGGACTGTTCGGGTCTTCTTTCATTCCCGCGGCAATCCGCATTGATTCAATGAACTTTTTCAACTATGTAACAATAATAAGCCTTTTTGACAGCGTTTCAATAATGAACGGAACTCTTGCTTACCTATGGAAATTCGCAATTCTGTTAGGAGTCAGTATTGTATGTTACATAGTATCGGTAATAAGATTTAAAAAGAAGGATTTACCTCTTTAAGAAATTTTATTTAAGCCCTGTTTAATAATTTAATTAAGCCCATGTTTAATAATTTAATTAAGCCCGTGTTTAATAATTTAATTAAGCCCGTGTTTAATAATTTCAATAGTCCTGTGCCGCCCGAAAATTCGGGCAGCACAGGACTAACTTTTATTTTAAATTCAATCAATAACTCAATAAAAAACTGCTTATCAATCAGTACATAAACCGTAATAATAAAAAAATCTCTCATCGAACTTTTTTTCGCTGAGAGATTTTTTACTGTTATTTTTTATAAATTTACAAATAAAATACATTCCCTTTGCGGAATCATTGGAATATCATCGCTAAGTACTCCTCCGGAAATATCGCAAAGAATATACTTTTCGGTTTCTCCGATATATACAGTCAATATGCCCTTAATATCCCATTCAACATCGGTAACGTTCTCTGCGACGACGACGCTTTCTTCTTCAAACACGTCATTTTTAAACAAAGTACCGTTTTCCAATGAAAACCATTTCGTGCCGGACATAATATAACAATCAGGAATCGCTCGGGAATCCGTTCCAAACGTCACAGGACCTTTTGCGGTATGTGCAACCGGATTTTCCGAAGAAAACGCCGCGGCTCCGTAAAATATATTATTATGATTTACGCTTGGAAAGTCGCCTTCCCAGCGTGTAAATTCAAATTCTCCCGCAAGCCCGTTGGTTATCACAAGTTGACCGTTTTCTATAGAAGAATATCTCGGTGCCCGCATCCATGGGGATCCCATCATATAAACATGATCCATGATCCATCTATATGGTATTTTTGTATTCACGCTCTTTTCAACAGGCTGCCACTCGGCATTTTCATCGAGAACAAAAATTCCTTTCGCCTGCTCTTGTCCGCGTTCATAAAGGCTTATTTCAAATTTATATAAACGGTTATCAGTGCCCATTCTGTAACAATCGCGGAGCACGAGGTTATCGTCGTCTCTTTCACGCTTCACTTTTATTACGTTTCCCTCTTTCTGCTCTGATTTTACAGGAAAATTCGAAATAGTATCGAATAAAAAATTTCCGAATTTATCTTTTAACACAGTAGTATACGGAATTCCCGCGTCTACACTGACGTCGATTTTATTCAATCTTATGCCGTTATCATCTATCACGACGTCATAATACTCACCATTATTCATTTGCAACACACCGTTTTCCACACTGCTGATATAACTGGGCTTCGGTAAAAGATCGCCAAGATTAAAAATTCTTCCGGTAGCATTGTCTATGACAAAACTTGCGTTCAAATCGTCATTCCAATAATTGAATATATCATAAAAATAATCGCTGCCATAAGTGCGGCAAGGCACATATCCTCTGTAACTTTTTCCGTCGATTTCATAATTAACATCCGCAAAAAAATGCATACTGTCACCGCGAGGATATACGTTTGCCATACCGTAAGAAGTGTTCATTACTATTCCGGACACTAATTTTACATACGGAGCAGAGTCGCCCGTCACAACGCCAAGCGCCATAAACGTCATACCCCCGACAGAATAGAGTTTCGTCACCTGCATACCTTTTTCGGAAAGAGTAAAGCCATTCTCACCGCTTTCATTATGCAGAAATTTTATCTCATCATAGCGACCATCAGATTGTTTAACAAACTCGGTATCTTTTATTACCTGTTCACTTTCTTCTCCGTCCTTAGCAACGTCGAGATATTGGGCGTCTTTTTTTCCCAGCGAATAAAGCGCAACTGTTTCCGCGTTCTGCTCCCGTTCGCGCAAGCCTATACCCGTTGCTCCGAGCAAATCCGCCGTTGTGCCGTTAAGTTCGGCAAAATCTGCAATCTGTATACCTTCTGAATTGTTCGGTTTTGTTTCTCCGCATGATACTAAGAAAGGCATAATTATCAATACGCACATAATACAAACTATCAGTTTCTTTTTCATATTCTCTCCTTCTTGGCGTTTCAGAAAATTATAATTGTATTCTTAATAAAATTCTGATTGAAAAATTTATTGAAACATCAAAATATTTATATTTTATTATATTATATCATATTGTTTTCACTTTTGCAATGCTATATAAAAAATTCCGAAACTATTTTAGTCTTTAAAAGTCATGCAAAAAATAAAATTTCCAAAGAATTTTGGCGAAAGAAAAAAATCCATAAAAATATGTTGTGGTCCATAATCATTGTAATATTAAACAGAAATATTTAATCAAAATTAAAATACATTGACTTTTTGAAATTTTAAAATTTTTTGTAAGTCTGATTTTAAAATCAAAATTAAATTTTAAATATTTTTTATGTTTTAGACAAATTTTGCTTTTTTGCGATATTTTTCCGCCGTCAACATCATAAATCGTAATATATAATGTAATCTGCAATTTTAAAAAGAAGGTGATATCATGAAACGCATCTTGGCAATTATATTGCTTATTATGTCTGTTTTTATAAGTCCCATGGCGGCTTCTGAGGTATACGCACAGTCAGACTCATTCAGATATCTGAGAATTATAGACGACAGCACTCCTCTATACAGCGACAGTCTCGGTACAGATTTAGTATGTTATCTGCCATATACCTATTACGTCAAAGTACTTTCATACAGTGAAGAACTACTTCGCGTAGAATGTTACGGCAGCGACGGCACAGCCGCGTTTGAAGGATATGTTCCCGCGGAAAAACTTTTTGACGACGGTCTCGACGTAGAAGAGCCTTACGCCGACGTCAAGGCAACGACAGCGGTTACTACCATACTTTATTTCGATAAGGAACTCACCATGCCGCAGATGTACATTTTCCCCGAAAGAGACTTAAAATATTACGGGCAGATTCCCGACGGAGATACTTTTATATATTTCGTAGGTTATAACGGCCGAGTAGGCTATGTCAGAGAAGCAGACCTCTATTCGTTTGAAGTGCCCGACCATCCGAATGAACTTACTTTTCTCATAACCGAAAAAGAGCCCGAACCCGAAACAACTCCTCAGACGGAAACTCCCGATCTTACGGGCGTAAGAGTAATGATAATAGTTTGTCTGGTTTTTGCGGGAATGGTCGGAATTTTCATTGCTTTCCGACCTAAAATCAAACACGAAACTGCCGCAACCTATTATGACGAAAACGATTACGAATAGAAATTTTTTAATTTTCTGTATTTTTAAGTTATTTTAAAAATTTTAAGACAGAATATCTGATAACAAATTTTTACTAATCTCATCAAATATTCAGTTTATAATTTTACAGATAATATAATAAATAATAATATTAAGCAAAAATAAATTAAAAACATAAAACAACACCCGCCCTCGGCGTTAATTTGCCGAGGGCGGAGTGTTAACTTAAAACTTTTTCACGACAAAAAAGTTTTTAAAATGCAGTTTTTCACGTTTAATCTTTAATTTTACTTATGCTGATTTAAGTTTGACTTTTTTTTCGTTTTCGGCAGCATAAATTTTACCGTCGGAATCGGTCTCTCCCGTCATTTTCTTTTCAGTTGCCCTCTTCTCCTTAAAACTTTTATTTTTTTTTGATAACTTTTCATGCTCTATAACACGCTTTAAAAGTTCTTTGAAAAAATCAGTTTGAAGACAGTTGTTTTCAAACCAAACGTCGTCTATCCCCGCGTTTTCCAGCCTTTTGGCAAAAAGTTTTGCAAGTTTTATCTGTTTTCTGAAATACGCACGACTGGTCGAATCGAAGTTTTCATAGTATTCTTTGGGCTTCAACTTAAAATATTTATAATCGAAACAGTCTGTTTCATCCTCAGAAAATTTTGTCAGCACGCCGTCAACGGTCAATTTCAAGCGGATTAACATATCCTTTTGCTCGGTATATGAAATTATTCTTTCATATTGCCAGAGCGCGGGAGTAAAATCAGTCATGGACGCCAAAGCCTTCTTTTCCACAAGTTCGTCTATCTGTTCCATTATTCCTTCTATATTGGGATAGGCGTACAAAACCGATTTTGCGTAATAAATATTCATAATTTTTCTCCTGCTTTTTTGTTATTTTTTCTGCCGGAATCTGCCCTGACAGCACCCTTATTATATTTGCAGGAAAAGTTCAAGTCAACATTATATGTCGATTTTTGTTCATAATTAAAAAATTTTGTACAAAATTGTTGTTTTTGTGTCATAATTTTATTGACTATCTTTTCCAAAGGGTATATTATGCTGTATTCCGAACATTTGTTCGTATTTATAATATAACAACTTTTTGACAACGTCTGTCATCTTTGGAAAATTTTACCAAAAAATTTTTTATATTTTATTTTTATTAAAGGGATTTACCCTAAACTATATTTATCCCCCGACCTGAAAAGATTTTAATTTTAAATTTATTTTAATTTTATAATGTACAAATTGCGATTTATGTGATAATATAATAAGTATGAAATACGAAAGATTATTGAAGTTAAAACTTTTTATAGTAGCGTTACTTGCTGTTTCGGCGTTCACAGTTGCGGCGTCGGGGCTTTCTTTTTTAACTGCAAAAGCCGCGGACCCGGTAACTTTGTCTCTTTTTAACCCCACATCGGAACTTGAATATTTCTCTCTCAACGCGCCTATAAGCGCATGCTACTGGGAGGGCGGCGCGGCAGTCGTTCAAAGCGACAGGAAACTTTATATTTACTCCGACGGTGAGTTCAAACTTTACGAAGGGCTTGTAAATCAGACGCCTTATCAGGTGAAAAAACTCGGCAACGACAAACTGCTCGTTTCCGATAACGGCATTCTTTATACAATTAATCTGCTTGACCTTTCGGAGCCCGCCCGGCAATTCTTATTCGGAGAAGAGCCTATAAGCGGCAGATATTTTGATATAAACGATAATCACGTTATAACTATTTTCAGTACCACTATACATATTTACACCCTTAAAAACGGCGAAATAATATCTAAAACACAACCGCTTTCCGGATATGCAACTACGAATACACAGGTATGTATAAATCAGAACAATGAAATTTTTTACGTCAACGATGAGTCTGCGCTCTGCAAATATACC
>CALWBJ010000218.1 GCA_944376035.1 uncultured Clostridia bacterium
ATTATAGGCTGTAACGACACTTCGCTTATGGAGTCTCTTGACGCTGCGGTCGGCATCTTTTCCACGACAAGTCCGTCTTATCCGATACTTGCTTCAATAGAATACGGCGAGAAATACGCGTTTTTAAAGGGAAGGGAAATTATAAAAAATATATCCGAAAGGGTGGAAAGATTAAAATTTTCTCTGACAAAACACGGATTTGTATTCGCGGACGTTCCGGATCCGTTTAAAATATGCGTTGACTTCGGCGGAATGGGAATTTCACCTTACCAAGCGGAAAAAGCGCTCGAAAAAGAAAATATTTTTTCGGAAATGAACGACGGAAGGTATATTCTCTTTATGCTCTCGTTCGCAACCCGAAATAAAGACATTCTCGCGCTTGAAAACGCGCTTAAAAAAATCATCTCGGAAAAGAGTGTTAAAAATACTTATCAACCGAAAGATTTTCCCGATATTTTTCCCGAGAGGGCGATGCCGTATCTATCTGCGGTCGGAGCAGAAAAGGAGTATACTCCCGTTTACCTAGCGGAAGGCAAAATCGCGGCAGAGAATGCAGGTCGCTTCCCGCCTTGTACTCCGAGAATAGTTGCTGGCGAGCGTATTGGCGGCGATACGGTGAAATTTTTTTCCGAAAATGGTGATTTTTTCGGCATTAAAGACGGAAATATTCTTACCGTCAAGGAAAAGTAAAAAAAATAAAAAAAATAAAAGACTTTCGGTGCGAGACGGCTTGTCCGTAACCGCCGATATCAAATAAAGGTAACAATGAGAGGAAAATTCGTAACCTTCGAAGGATGCGAAGGGGTGGGAAAATCCCGCCAGATAAAAGATATCTGCAATCTTCTTGACGTTAAAAACGTAAAATACCGACTGGTGAGAGAACCCGGCGGTACTTCCATATCCGAAAAGATAAGGGAGATTATACTTGACGGCAAAAACCGCGCTATGTGCGACAGGTGCGAGGCATTGCTTTACGCCGCCTCTCGCGAACAACTTGTTAAAGAAGTTATTGCTCCCGCTCTTGAAAGCGGCGAACTGGTTTTATGCGACAGGTATATAGACTCGTCTCTTGCTTATCAGGGATACGCGAGGGGATTGGGGTTTGATTATGTGGAAAAAATCAACCGAGCCGCGGCGGAGGAATGTATGCCCGACTGCACGGTGTTTCTGAAACTCGACCCCGAACAGGCGTTTTTACGTAAAGGCGGTGCGGACAAAAACGACAGGCTTGAACTTTCAGGCATGGATTTTCATAAAAAAGTTTACGAGGGGTATCTTATTCTTGCAGAAAAATATCCCGAACGGTTCGCCGTAATAGACGCTAGCGGAACGAGAGGGGAGACGCATGAAAAGATAGTATCCGCTCTTAAAGAAAGGGGTATAATCTAAATAATGGTTGATTTTCTGTCGCTTTTCAAAAGTACGGGCGCGTACGGAATACTTTCTTCCGAAAAGCGTGAAAAAATGCTTTCGCACGCCTATCTTGTGCTTTGTGCCGACGATAAATTTCTTTTTGAATACCTTAAAATCGCGGCAAAGATTATAATGTGCAATGACGGCGAGCCATGCGGCAGATGCAGGATATGTACTCTAATAGACCGTAATAATCTTGCCGACCTTACGGTTTATCCCCAAAAAGGCGACGCCGTTCTGACCGAAGACATTACCGATTTAATAGAAAAAAGTTACATTAAACCGCTTGAAGGAGAAAAGCGGGTATTTATAATAAACAACGCGCAGTCAATGAATGCCGCGGCACAGAACAAGTTGCTTAAAACGCTTGAAGAGCCGCCCGCAAACGTTCATATAATTTTAGGCGCGACGGGTGAGTATTCTCTGCTTCCCACAGTGCTGTCGAGAGTAAAAAAACTTGAAATACCCGCGTTTTCTTTTGAACGGCTTTATCAGGTTCTTAGACCGGAATGTCCCGACACCGAGCGGCTTGCTTACGCCATTGACTCGGGCGACGGCACGGTCGGAAAAGCGCTCGCTCTTTACGGAGACGATAATCTCTCGGAAACTATAAACGTCGCTATCGACACTCTGACTCAAATGAAGTCGAGTAAAGACGTTTTGGAGTATTCGGTTAAAATATCTTCCGCCGTAAAGGACATGAGTCTATTCTATTCGGTTATCGAACTTCTTTTAAGGGACATGCTGTGTATTAAAGAGGGTAAAGAGCAACTGGTAAGGAATAAAAGGCTCATAAACGTTCTTAAAAGCGCGGAAGGGTATTCTACGGGTTCGGTAATTCATGCTCTTGAAAAAACGGGCGAAGCCGTAAAACGCAAAAAATTCAACGCAAACGCCACTATGGTTTTGGAGTGGCTTCTGTTCCAGATTTTGGAGGGGAAATATAAATGGCAAAAATTATAGGAGTTAAATTTAAAAATACGGCAAAGGTGTATTACTTTGCGCCGGCCGGCGAAGAGGAAATCTACGAGGAGAAGTCGGGCGTGATTGTGGAGACCGCAAAAGGGCTGGAATACGGCACCGTGGTTTTCGGCAATAAGGAAGTTCCGGACGAAGAGATAGTTCATCCCTTAAAACCCGTTCTCAGAAAGGCTACCGAAGAAGACGAGAAGAACATGGCGGAAAATCAGAAAAAAATCCCATATGCTCTGGAAGTAGCCAATAAAAAGATTGCCGAAAGAAATATCGATATGAAACTTATCGGCGCGGAATACTCGTTCGACGGTAAAAAACTCATATTTTATTTTACGGCCGACGGTAGAGTGGATTTCAGAGAACTCGTCAAAGACCTTGCATCTCACTTCCATCTGCGTATAGAGTTAAGACAGATAGGGATAAGAGACGAAACAAAACTTTTGGGCGGAATCGCGCCCTGCGGAAGAGCGTGCTGCTGTTCGAGTTGTATGCCCGAATTCGGAAGAGTCTCCATAAAAATGGCAAAAAATCAGGGGCTGCATTTAAATCCGTCCAAGATAAGCGGACTGTGCGGGAGACTGATGTGTTGCTTGGAATATGAAAACGACTATTACGCCGAGGTTTATAAAAAAATGCCCAAGGTCGGCGGAACGGTAAAAACTCCCGAGGGTGAAGGCGTGGTCATTTCCAACGATATGTTAAAACTTATATCCAAAGTAAAAATCACCAAGGGCGACGGCAGTGAGGTCTATAAGGATTTCCCCGTTTCAAGGCTGGAATTCAAAAAAGTCAAGACGGGTAAAAACTCCGAAGGAAAGGAGAGCGATGATTCTAACGACGGCGACGAAGATATAAACGAAGATATGAAGAAAATTTTAGACTAATCGTTTACAAACTTAAATATTTGTGGTAAAATATAAAAAGAAATCAAACGGAGGTACACTCGGATGGCATATAAAATCAGCGACGCCTGCATCTCTTGCGGTGCATGCGCGGACACTTGCCCTTGCGGAGCGATCAGCCAAGGCGAAACTCAGTACGTTATCGATCCCGAAGTATGTATGAGTTGCGGCGCCTGTGCAGAAGGTTGCCCGGTAGAGGCGATTTCGGAAGAGTAATAAAAATCTTCGGTCAAGGCGCGAAAATTTCGCGCCTTGATTTTTTATGGAAAATTGTGCTTATTACGGGCAAGACGGCGTGTGCTTAACTGAAAATTTTATTTCGTTAATTATATCGGCCGCCGTTTTTAATAAAGTTTATATAAATTATA
>CALWBJ010000219.1 GCA_944376035.1 uncultured Clostridia bacterium
AGAATCTTATATGTCTAGCATGACCGGTTACGGCAGGGCTGAATATTGTGAAAACGGAATAAATATTCTTGTGGAAATCAAGACTGTAAATAACCGTAACTTTGATTTGAATATAAAATCTCCCAGGGCTTTTTTAGTTTTTGACGATTTGATCAGAAAAACGGTACAGTCATACGTAAAAAGAGGAAGGGCGGATGTATTTATAACATTTATCTATAAAAGGGAGAGCGCTTCCGATCTTTTTGTTAATATTGAAAAGGCAAGAAGTTATTATAATGCAAGCGAGAGCATATCTAAAGAACTCGGACTTGTTAATGACGTAACGGTCGGATATTTATTGAAGGCTCCGGAAGTTTTATCTGAAGAAGGTTTCTTTGATGTTTCCGAATTTGAAACAATTATAAAAGAAACAGTTGACAGTGCCTGTGTTAATCTTAACGCAATGAGAAAGACTGAGGGTGAAAAACTTGTTGCTGATATGCTTTCCCGAATCGACGTAATAAAAGATTTGAGAGAAAAAATAAAAGTACGAGCACCTTTTGTTGCAGCCGAATACAGAGAAAAACTTAAAACCAGAATTGAAGAAATACTTGGCGACGTTAAATATGACGAAACGAAATTATTATCGGAAGTTGCATTTTATACGGACAGAGTTAATATTGACGAAGAATTAACAAGACTTAACTCTCATATTTCTCAGTTTTCCGAGACGGTAAAAACCGAAGGCGCTGGAAAGAAACTTGATTTCCTTATGCAGGAATTTAACAGGGAAACAAATACTATATGTTCAAAGTCAAACGATATAGAAGTTACACGCTTAGCATTGGCTATGAAAAACGAAATTGAAAAAATAAGAGAGCAGGTTCAGAATATTGAGTAACAAAAGAAATATTTTAATAGTTTTATCCGGACCGTCCGGCGTTGGCAAGGGAACTGTCGCCAAAATGTTAGTAAAGAGAAATCCCTGTATAAAACTAAGCGTTTCTTGTACGACTCGCTCTCCGAGAGAAGGAGAAAAGGACGGTATTGATTATTTTTTCACCGATAGAAATGTTTTTAAGGAAAAAATAAATCAAGGTGGATTTTTAGAATATTCAGAGCATTTTGAAAATTTTTACGGTACGCCGAAAGATTTTGTTTTAAATAAACTTAAAACTGACGATGTGCTTTTGGAAATAGATGTTAACGGTGGCTTAAATGTTAAAAAAAATTATCCGCAGGCAGTATTGATAATGCTTTTACCGCCGTCTGTTGAAGAGTTACACAGACGTTTGACTTTGAGACACACGGAATCAGAAGAGAAAATAAATTTAAGGATGCAACGTATAAATTACGAATTGGGAAAAAAAGATTTTTATGATTACCTTGTCGTAAACGATGACCTTGAATTAACAGTTAGTAAAATAGAGGATATTATAAATTCGGAAAAAAGTCGTATTCTATAAAATATCTTTTATACTTTTAAAAAATTATAATAAGTATTAAGTTTTTTATTGCTTTAAGCTTAACAATACCTAATCAAATTAAAAATGATAAATTCCTTATATTATTTAGGGATTAAAATAAATTTAAAGGAGAAATGTTATGATACATAAACCGCCAATTGACGATTTAGTTGATAAAATCGGTTCAAAATATGCTTTGTGCGTTGTTGCAAGCAAGCGCGCCAGACAACTTATGGAACAGGCTCAGAATCAGGGATTAACAGAACTTCCAGGTAAAGAAAAACCTTTATCGGTGGCAGCGCAGGAGATTTACGACGGTAAACTTATCGCCACGAATGACTGACGCTTTTTAAAATTGCCTGCCATTATGGCAGGCAATTTATTTGAAAAGATATTACAACTTTATGGAAGTCAAATTAAAATTTAGCAGCATACTTTACTTTTTTTGTTTTTAATAAAATAGTAAATTATTATTGAGTTTTTATTCTTTGTATTGCATTGATAAGATTTATTTCAATTGTTGATAAAATATTGTTTTTATAATAAAGCAGAGGAAGTACGGAAAATTGCGCTTTGATTTTTATATTGACTTTTAAGAATAAAGATAAGATAGTTTCAGGATAATTTGCCCAATTTAAAATGTTTGCAGATGTAATAGTTGACATAACCAACAGCGAAGTTGACAGAATTTTCGAATATTCTTTCATTGATGACGGTGTGCGGCTCGGAAGCCGCGTCAACGTTCCTTTCGGCAACAAAAATATACAGGGTATAGTCATAAATATTAAGGAAAAAAGTGATTTTTCTTCTGATAAGATTAAACCTATATTTTCTGTTCTCGAAGAAGTTAATGCGCTTACGCCTGAAATGATCTCACTCATGAACTATATGTGCCGGGAATATTATATCACCCGTGCGCAAGCGCTCAGACTATTTTTGCCAAGTGAGATGCGGAAAGGTAAAATCAAAGAACAGTTTATTAAATTCTTATCGCTGTCAGAAGATTTTTTGATGGATAAAGCCCTTGAAACTTTGAGAAAAACAGCAAAAAAACAAAAAGACCTTTTGTTATTTCTTGAAGAAAACGGTAAAAGTCGGTTAGCGGAACTAAATGAGAATTTCGGACAGTCGGCGGTAAAGGCTGTTTTAGAAAAAGGGTTTTGCAAAATTTCAACAGAAAAAACTTCAAGATCACCTTACAAAGAACTATCTGCTTTACAAAAAAATGTTATTCTAACCGACAGACAGGCTAATGCGGTAAAAAGTATAGAACAAACTGAAAAAACAATAACTTTGCTTTACGGAGTTACGGGTAGCGGAAAAACAGAAGTTTATCTTAAACTTATAGACGATGCGATAAAAAGCGGGAAAACTGCAATAATGACTGTTCCTGAAATAGCGCTGACTCCGCAGATGCTTAAACAACTCAGGGCAAGGTTCGGGGATTATGCGGCAATTTTACATAGCGGATTATCTGCCGGAGAAAGGTTTGACGAGTGGTGGAGATTGAGAAACGGTGAGGCTAAAATTGCGATAGGCGCACGTAGCGCTATCTTCGCACCGCTTGAAAATTTAGGTGTGATAATAATAGACGAAGAACACGACGGAAGTTATACGAGTGAGATGAGCCCGAGATATTCAACTATATCGGTGGCAAAATTCAGAGCAAGATATAATAATGCCAAACTCGTTTTAGGTAGTGCGACTCCGTCGGTTGAAAGTTTTATGTTTGCCGAAAAAGGGGTTTATAATTTGGCAGAACTTCCCGAGAGAATAAATAAAAAACCTCTTCCCGAAGTAGAAATTGCTGATATGCGTGCGGAAGTAAGGAGAGGTAACAATACTCCTTTTTCATCTGTTCTTAAAGAAGAACTGGGTAAGTGTCTTGAAAAAAACAACCAGGCAATAATTTTTTTAAATCAAAGAGGTTACTCTAAAACCGTTATTTGCACGGAATGCGGACATGTCCAAAAATGTTCGGCCTGTGATGTATCTTTAACTTATCATATGGAAGAAAATGCGCTCTTATGCCATTATTGCGGAGCAAAATACAAGATGATAGAGGCATGTACCGAGTGCGGAAGTCCCTTTATAAGATACGGTGGGTACGGTACTGAAAGAGTTGTTATGGAATTAAAAAAACTTTATCCTTCTGCACGTATTTTAAGAATGGACAGGGATACCGCGCAGACAAAAGAGGGGCACTTTAAAATCCTTAAAAGTTTTGCGGACAGAGAGGCTGATATACTTGTAGGAACTCAGATGATTGCAAAGGGGCACGATTTCCCGTTTGTTACATTGGTAGGAATACTCGATGCGGATATGAGCCTTCATTTTTCGGATTACAGAAGCGGCGAGAGAACATTTCAACTTATTACACAGGTTGCGGGCAGGTGCGGGCGCGCGAATGAGGCCGGTAAGGTTGTTTTGCAGACTTATTCTCCCGAAAACGCTGTTTTAAGACAAGCGGTAAGATATGATTACGAGGGGTTTTATAAACACGAAATATCTGTCAGAAAGGCTACCGCATTTCCGCCTTTTACGGATATAGTAAGGATACTTATTAAAAGCGAAAATGATGAAATCGCTTTATCCGCCACAAAAAATGTATATGAAAAACTCAACGCTCTTTATATAAACGAAAAGGATAAGTTTCGTTTTTTCGGCTGTATGAAGGCTCCGTTGAAAAAATTGCAAAATCAGTTTCGTTATCAGGTACTTATGCGGATTTTATCAGGGGAAAAACAGTTGCTTGATAAAATTTTTAACTGTTTAAACGAAAGCAAAACTAAAAACGCATATTTATCTTTGGAAATAAATCCTAATAATCTAAATTGAAAGGTGAAAAATGGCTATAAGAAACATAATACAAGTTGGCGACGCTGTTCTTAGAAAAAAAAGTTTTCCGGTTACCGATTTCGGAGATAAAACCCGAGAACTTATAGACGATATGAAACAAACACTTGAAAAGGCTAACGGTGCAGGACTTGCTGCACCTCAGGTCGGTGTTTTAAGGCGTATATTCATAGTTAGCGCGGAAGGCTCTTATTATGAATGTATAAATCCTGTCATTGTCAAAAAAAGCGGAAAACAAGTTGGCGAAGAAGGATGCTTGTCGGTAAAAGGAAAATATGGCGTTGTTGAAAGACCGATGAAGGTTACCGTTAAAGCCTTTGACAGAAACGGCAAAGAATTTACGGTTAAAGCGAGCGGATTTTTGGCAAGGGCTTTTTGCCATGAGTATGACCACCTTGACGGAATTTTGTATATAGATAAAGCGCAGTCCTTATCGGAGGATAAAAATGCTTAAAATTGTTTATATGGGTACTCCTGACTTTGCCGTTGCACCGCTATTAAAACTTCTTGAAAACAAAGACAGGTTTGATGTGATTGCGGCGGTAACAAATAAGGATAAGCCCGCAGGCAGAAAACATATTATGACCGCCTGTCCTGTTAAACAAGTTGCGCTTTCGAAAGGAATAAAGGTTTTTGAATACGATAAAATCCGTACGGAAGGCGTATCAGATATGCGTGCTTTAAATCCTGATATAATGGTAACATGTGCATTCGGTCAGATTTTGTCAAAAGAAATACTTGATATTCCAAGATTGGGAGTAATAAACGTTCATGCATCATTACTTCCTAAATACAGAGGGGCGTCTCCGATACATTATGCTATCATGAATGGGGAAAAGCAGACCGGCGTTACTATTATGAAAACAGATGTCGGTATAGACACCGGAGATATTTTAATCAGTGAAAAGGTAGATATAGGCGAGAAAGATACTTGCGGGGATTTATTTATAAAATTGTCTGATTTAGGCGCGAATTTGCTTATTAAAGCACTTGATCTGATTGCGGAAGGTAAAGCGGAGTTTATAAAACAGGATGAAGAGCAAGCCTCGTATACTAAAATGATAAAGAAAGAGGATGCTTTAATAGACTGGAATAAAAGTGCCGTTGATGTTTTTAATCTTGTCAGGGCTTTTAACCCTGTTCCGGGCGCTTATACGTTTATAAACGGCGATATGCTTAAATTATTTGAAGTCGAGCCTTCTAAAGGAATTGGCGCCGCGGGAGAAATATTGGACTGCGATAAGAATTTTGAAATTGCTTGCGGAAGCGGTTCTGTATTAGTAAAGAAAATACAGAAATCCGGTGGAAAAATCATGAATATTTCTGATTTTTTACGCGGAAACAAATTTATTGCAGGAACAAAATTGGGCTGAGTAAATGATAAATTATTTTTATGATTGTTACAGTATATTGGGGAAAGTTTACGGCGAAGGAGCATACCTTAAGCAAGCCATTTTATCCACTGTAATTGAAGAGAAAAACCGCTCGTTAATTGTCAAAACATGTTACGGAGTTTTAGATAAAGACATTGAATTAAGTTATTACATAAAGTATCTGACGTCAAAAACTCCAAAACTTGCTATAAGAACTATACTTAAAATAGCAATGTATGCCATAAAGTATCTCGATAAGCATGTTTATGCGGTTACCGAGAATGCGGTGGAACTGACGAAAAAATTGGGTAAAGGCGGAACGGCAGGTTTTGTCAATGCGTTTCTAAGAAAGTTTTCAACAACAAGTATTAAATTACCTGAAAATGATATTGAATATTTGAGTATTATGTATTCTTATCCTGATTTTGCCGTAAAAGAACTTATAAAAAACTACGGAAAAGAAAAAACAATTTCAATTCTTGGGTCGGAAAATATATCTACTTGCGTTTGTTTTTATGATGCAGACGGACAAAAATATCTTGAATCTCTTGGCGTTAAATATGAAAAGACACCGTTCGAAAACGTTTTTTTAACTAAAAATTTTGTCAGAAATTCGGATTATGATAAGGGAGTATATACTTTTCAGTCTTTAGGTTCTGTCGCTATATGCGAAATAATAGAGAAAGGCGGCAGGCTTTTAGATTGTTGTGCCGCACCCGGGGGGAAAAGCGTAAGATTGTCTTATAAATTCGATCAAGTTGAATCATGGGATATTCATGAACATAGGGTAAATCTTATAAATGAATATACAAAAAGAATGGGCAGAAAAAATATCGTTTCAAGTGTAAAAGATGCGTCTTTATTTGATGAAAATCTTGTTTCGCGTTTCGATACTGTCCTTTGCGATGCTCCTTGCAGCGGGTTTGGCGTTGTGGGGGATAATCCCGATATAAAATTGAGGAGAAAAGAAGAGAATATCTCAGAATTGAATAAGTTACAAATTTCCATACTGAAAAATGTTTCAAATTACGTGGCGCCGGGTGGATTTCTTTATTATTCCACGTGCTCGATTTTATTCAGAGAAAATATAGATATTATAAATGCGTTTATGTCAGACATAAAGAACTTTGAATTAGTTAGCATAGATAGTCCTGTTCCGCATTTTAATGTTGGAAAGGCTTTACAGTTTCTTCCTGATATTTCTTTCGGTAGCGGTTACTTTATTGCGAAGTTAAAAAGGGTAAATTAAAATGGAAGATATTTTTTCGGATAAAAAGTGTATTCTTGACTGCGATATGGAAGAGATAAAAATTATCCTTACCTCTTTGAATGAGAAAAACTTTCATGCGAGTCAAATTTTCAGAGACCTGCATTCAGGATACGAGTTTGAAAGCATGACCGAATTATCTAAGAATTTAAGAAGTAGACTTAATAAGGAGTATTTTGCGCAGTCGGCGAGAATTATTGAAAATTTAAAATCAGCGGATGGTACGGAAAAATTTCTATATCTTTTAAACGACGGGAATGTGATAGAAGGCGTTCTGATGAAATATAAATACGGATATACGCTTTGCGTTTCCACTCAGGTAGGTTGCAGAATGAATTGCGCGTTTTGTGCGTCCGGGCTGGGAGGACTGTTGAGAAATCTTTCGGCCGGTGAAATTTTGGGTCAGGTTATAAGCGTAAATAAATATCTCGGTGGCGGAATAGGTGAAAAACGAAAAGTAATCAATATTGTTTTAATGGGTAGCGGAGAGCCTCTTGATAACTATACTAATACGGTAAAATTCATAAAACTTGTTTCTGCTGAAGCAGGAATAAATGTAAGCGCAAGAAATATAAGTCTTTCTACTTGCGGGATAGTTCCTAAAATGTACAGTCTCGCAGATGAGAAATTGCCCGTAAATCTCACGGTTTCTTTGCACTCGCCATTTGATGAAGAAAGAG